>JAQVEB010000024.1 GCA_028698105.1 Petrimonas sp.
ATAACTTGCCGGTTATTATGCCCTACAACCGGATTATTGATCCTGCAGGCCATGTTTTGCGGTTTGGCGATCCCGAACTGGAGAACCATACTCTTGATGCGGCATTTATTCCCGGAACGGAATTGCTGGCCGTTGAACACCGGTATGGGATTGCACTTGTTGATGCGAAAAAAAGAAAAATTACGGATACATGGAATTTTCCCGAACACGAGACTTTCGCCTCCTTAATGAGCACGTTTTCGGGTGTACAGGTTTTAAAGAAAAACGATCAGACAGCCGATATTTTTTGGAGCGCCGCCGGCAGAGCGGGTTCATTTGTAATGATCGCCCACTGGAAAGGGCAAAAACTGTCGTTGAGAGATACGATCTCTTTCGCGCCGGAAAGCCCTTCACCAATGGCTTTGCCAAACGAACTGGCCATTAACAACGAGAACGGGAAAAATTACCTGTATGTGGTGTTAAATGGAAACAATACATTGGTTAAGATTGACTTGGCGGATAATCGTGTCGTGTGGTCGTCGCCCACAGGCGTCGCACCCTACGGTATCGTTTTGTGCAGGGAAAAAGCGTTTGTAACCAACTGGGGCGGCGCAAAACCTCGGGATAAGTCAAGGGAAACGGCCGGGGTACCCTACGGCGAAGCGTACATAGACCCGAAAACAGGTGCTACCGCCGAAGGTACCGTGAATGTTGTTGATTTGAGGACAGGGAAAACAATACGCGAGATAAAAGTCGGATTGCATCCGAATGATCTGATCGCCTCACCCGATGATCGCTTTGTGTATGTAGCCAACGGAAACAGCGACAACATTTCGGTGATCTCTGCCGAAAACCTAACCGTAACCCAAACCATTAGCGTGAAAATTGACCAACATCTCAATCCGTTTATCGGCGATAGCCCGAATGCATTGGCTCTTTCTGCGGACGGCAAAACGTTATACGTGGCTAATGGCCTCGATAACGCTCTCGCGGTAGTGAATACGGGATCCGGAAGCCTGAGCGGGTTTATTCCTACGGAAGCCTATCCAGGCGGCATTGTCTTGAAGGATAGTATGTTGTACGTAATGAATTTGGAAGGTGAAGGTGCACGCGTGAATAGCAGGGAAACCAAATTGGCGGATAATCCCGATTACGGATATTCGGGGGCTTATAATTCGCACAAGCAAAAGGCTACGCTTTCTTTTATCCCCGTTCCGGACGAAAAGAAACTGGCACAATACACGCAGCGCGTTAAAGAACTGAATCTTTCCTTCCGGCGTGAGTTGGCGCGCCTCGCACCGAGAAAAAACGTACCTCCTGTTCCCATGTCGGAAAGGATAGGGGAGCCGTCCGTATTTAAACACGTGATTTATATCATCAAAGAAAACCGGACATACGATCAGGTGTTAGGCGATATGAAGGAAGGCAGGGGACTAAAATCGCTTTGCATTTTCGGGGAAGAGATCACGCCCAATCAGCACAAAATGGCGAAAAACTATGTTTTGTTGGACAATTATTACGCCTCCGGTAAATGCTCTGCCGAAGGGCACCAATGGACGGATGCCGGCATGGTAACGGATTACGTGGAAAAAAGTGTGCGCGCCTGGTTCAGGAGCTATCCGCACGTGCAGGAAGATGCGCTGGTGTATGATCAAAAAGGATTTATCTGGAATGTGGCTGCCGATCACGGCAAAAAAGTGCGCATTTACGGGGAAGCCAGCGTTCCGCATACCGATGCGCCGCACGATTGGCTTACTACTTATCGTAATTACAAAGCCGGAAAGCCCTTTTCGTTTTACAATACTACCACTATTTCGCGCGTGGAACCGATGCTTTCGCAAAGTTATCCGGGTTCGGATGAGTTGTGGATCACCGACCAGATACGTGCGGACGCATTTATTAACGAATTGAAAGAATACGAAAAAATGCCGGGCGACCAGTATCCGAATCTGTGTGTGATTGCCTTATCTACCGATCACACTTCGGGAACGCGCCCCGGGATGCCTACGCCGCGCGCCATGGTTGCCGATAACGATTTGGCTCTGGGCCGGATGATTGATGCCCTGAGCAAAAGCCGGTTCTGGAAATCTACCGTGGTGTTTGTTACCGAAGACGATTCGCAAGCCGGTTGGGACCATGTATCGGCTTACCGCACTACTGCGCAGGTGATAAGTCCCTACAGCAAACTCGGGAAAACGGTTTCTACCAATTATAACCAAACAAGTATGTTGCGATCCATTGAGCAAATATTGGGCATTCCACCCATGAATGTCATGGATGCTACCGCTGCGCCCATGTACGATTGTTTTGCTCCGTATCCGTTGGCAGATACTTATGAATACGAACAAAATCGTATCTCGTTGGACGAGATGAATCCCGATTTAGCTTCGCTAAAAGGCAAAGCGTTGGAGTATGCCCAAATTTCCATGCGACCGGAATTTGATCGTATTGATCGTGGGAACGATGCGTTGTTTAACGAAATCTTGTGGCACTACGCCAAAGGAAATAAACCGTATCCCAAAAAGTTTGCGGGGAAAGATACGGATGATGAGGATGATTGATGAGCCCGGAGAAATGAAAGCAATGGGTATCAGGTTATTTTTCCGGTTTGTTGTTACTGCAGGGCAAAATATTTCCACAACGGCGCTGCCATGGTAGCCTGCACGATTTCCCCGCTTTCGAGTAAGTTTTTTACTTCATCGTACGTAAGAAGATGCACGTAAATATCTTCGGAGGCTTCCAACATTTGCGGGCTTATTTTTTCTACGCCTTCGGCAATGAAGCAGTGAGAACAGTTGTTTGAGGCGCTCGCATTTGGCGCTACCACCATAAATTCCGACCAACGTCCGTTGCCGTAACCGGTTTCTTCCAGCAATTCCCGTTTTGCGGACTCAAGCGGAGATGCATCCGCAGATTCGCACACTCCTGCGCATAACTCCATACAGGTTTTACCGATTCCCGGACGGTATTGTTCTACCATGACGAACAGCCCTTCGGAAGTGATGGCAATGACGTTTACCCAATCGGGATATTCCAGCACGTAATAATTGGGAACGATATTCCCGTTTGGCATTTCGAGCCGTTCCTTGCGGACTGTGAGCCACGGTTCGCGATGCAGGTATTCGCGCTTTAACACCTTCCATTTGCCCGGACTTTTTTTGCTATCTGTCATGTTTTCGTTTAATCTGTTTTGTGAGTTGCCTCCCCTTGAAATACACCAGCAAAGATACAACAATTATGATCATCCCGCTCACGGTGGCAAATGTCGGGTATTCGTCTTTAAGTAATATCCAGCTCAGTATTGCGCCTAAAATGGGATTGATGAGTTTGGTCATGTTCAGGTCGCTCACTTTGGCTCCTTTCACGCGCAAGGCGATGAACCAAAAGCTGAACGCGAAAGTGGAGACCAGTACTAAAACGGTAAGCGATAGGTAGAATAGAAACGGTTTTCCCGTAACCGGATGATAACCTTCGGTTAATAAACCCGTGGCGTACAGCATCAGTCCGCCAAAAAACATTTGTACGCCGTTAAGGAACACCGGGTTTATTTCGCCTTTTTCTTCCGATATGCGAATGGTGGCGTATGCCTGCAACACAATACTGGCGATGATCAATCCCACGCCGGCAATGGCTTTCCACGCCAAGGGGCTGCCGTTGTTTCCCGTGCCGATAATCAGCAGTAACCCGATAAGGGCGATAATCATGCTGGTAATTTTGTATGCATCCAGTTTATCGTTTTTGGCGATAAAGTGAGCCATCAGCACGTTGATTAACGGATTTGTGCCGATAACAATGGAGGCAATATCGGCGCGAACCAGGTTCATCCCGAAATAGAAAGTGGCGTATCCCAGGAAAATGTTTATCGTGATCAGTAACAGAAACAGGTTTTTATGCGCGATGACTTCCGCCCACATTTTCTTTCTCCCCGAATAGGCCAGCAACAAAATTCCTACCAGCGTAAAGCGCAATCCTGCAAAATTTAACGGGGAGAAATCGTAACTCAACCCCATTTTTATAAACGGCGTAACAACAGACCATAATATCGCGGCTGAAAGGGCGTAAAGAAGAGCTTTTTTCACTCGAAATGCATTTAAGGCGCAAAGATACGGCTTTATTTTTAATGAATCTTTTATACTGTCCGTAAAACAATGCGCAGGGAGTCGTACAAAAAAGAGGTTAAGCCCCAAACGGCCCAACCCCTTTTTAAAAAGAGAGAATGAAAAAGGTTTTATTTTTTTCGGTGACTCGTTGTGGCAATCACGCCGCGGAAATAGCCGATGGATTCGGCAATACCGAGGAACGGGTCGTACATGTTACGTTCGTGTTCCAGGCTGCATTTGCCCGTGTATCCTACTTTGCGAAGCATTTTCACGAATGCGGGAAAATCAATGATACCGCGCCCCACTTCCACCGAATAGCCTTGTTTTGTGGGAGCAGTTACGTCCTTGATATGAATATCGAACACACGCGTGTGATACTTTTTGAGGTCTTTCACCGGGTCTTTGCCGTTGCGGGTGTCGTGTCCCACATCCAGACACATGCCGATGCGCGGATCGAGGTCTTTCACATGGTTCCATACATCTTCCGCATCGGGATAGAGCGGCATGTCGGGGCCATGCAGGTGAATGGCGTAATTGAACCCGTATTCCTTTACTTTTTGGTCAACATAGGGCAAAAGATCGTAATTGGGAACGCCCACGATCAACTTCACGCCCACGCGCTTGGCATAATCGAATGCTTTGTCAATTTCTTCTTTCGAACGCATGTAAATAGGCCCCACGGCGTAGCCTGTAACGCCTTTTGCAGCCAGTTTGGCATGAAAGGCCGCGATTTCGGCATCGGTGCTGTTTAGCGGAAGATGAAAGTCTTTGATGCACAGGTAATGCACATCGCATTTATGCATCGTTTCCAGGGTTTTGTCCAGATCGAACTTTACGAAAGTATATCCGGCCATACCCACCTTAAATTTTTCAAACGTATCGGCTGCCGGTTGCGGAGCAGGACGATCCTGTGCAACCACAAGAAGGGAAAAGAATATTCCCGTCAGGAAAAAAGCAATTTTCTTCATTGATGTTATATTTATACTTTACTTTGATTTCTAATTTCTTTACTTCTAATTTCTAATTTCTACTCCATCATTTCTCCTTCTTGATCACCAGATACTTCAATTCCGTATCGCCCACGTTGCGTATGCCGTGTTCGCTATCGGGAGGACAATAGAAGCTGGTATAAGGTTTGATGATTTTCGTTTTTCCGTCCAGATACACTTCGGCGGTTCCTTCGAGGATGAAGAAGAATTCGTCCATCGCGTGCCGATGCGGAGCATGTGTAGCCGATTTCGGGGCTACGACGCTCATTTTTAACGTCCGGCCATCTACAAAATCACGATCCACAAAGTAATATTGATAGCCGACTTTTGTTTGTTGAGCCTTCCCGGGAGTGAATTCGCTGACACAATTGTCAATCGTGTACTCCTTTCCGGCTTTTTCCGGGTTGTTCTGAGCCAAAACAGGAGCGATTCCTGCAAGGGTGAGAAGCAAACAAATTATTCCGTTTTTCATCTTTGTTGTTACATAAACTGTGTTCGTGCACAAATATATAAAATTACTTAATGACGACAAAACAAAGATCGTTTTTTAAATAATTTTAGCGTTATCCGAAATAGTATCGCGATGCGAGGGGCAGATGAATTGAAAATTTTACCTATTTTTGCCGGATAACAATTTTACATGCAACGTTAATGATTGATCTTTCCAAGATACCTTCTCCCTGTTATGTGATGGAAGAAGAATTGCTGCGCAATAACCTTCGGTTGATAACGTCGGTAAAAGACCGCGCCGGAGTTGACATTATTTTGGCTTTCAAGGCATTCGCCTTGTGGAAATCGTTCCCGATAATCAGGGAATACATCGGGTATTCCACGGCAAGTTCGGTAGCCGAAGCCCAATTGGCTTTCGAAGAAATGGGCAGTCCGGCGCACACCTATGCGCCTTCGTACACCGATGAGGATTTCCCCCTGTTTCTCAAATACAGCAGCCACATCACCTTTAATTCGCTTTCGCAGTTCCAACGGTTCTATCCGCAAGTGCTTGCCTGCGGCAAAGAAGTGAAATGCGGCCTGCGCATCAATCCCGAGTTTTCGGTTGTGGAAACCGACCTGTATAACCCCAGCGCGCCCGGCTCGCGCCTTGGCGTTACGGCCGACGGGTTGGGAGAGCGCCTGCCCGAGGGCATCAGCGGGCTACACCTGCACAACCTGTGCGAAAACAACTCTTACGCGCTGGAAGAAACGCTTCGCGTGGTGGAAGATAAATTCGGGCATCTGTTCGGGCAAATCGAGTGGCTAAATCTCGGTGGTGGCCATCTGATGACGCACAAGGATTACGATGTGGAGCACCTTATCCGCCTGCTCACCGGTTTCAAGTCGCGCTATCCGCATCTGCATATCATTATGGAGCCGGGCAGCGCTTTCGCGTGGCAAACCGGCGTGTTGGTTTCCACCGTAACCGATATTGTGGAAAATCACGGGGTGAAAACGGCGATGCTCAACGTATCGTTTGCCTGCCACATGCCCGATTGTCTTGAGATGCCGTACAAACCCGCGATACGCGGCGCGTATCAGGAGCCGGTGGCAGGCAAACCCACGTACCGTATGGGCGGCAACAGTTGCCTGAGCGGCGATTTTATGGGCGACTGGTCGTTCGACGAACCGTTGCGGGTGGGCGACCGCATCGTTTTTGAAGACATGATCCATTACACCATCGTGAAAACTACGATGTTCAACGGCGTATCGCATCCATCCATCGGATTATGGACAAAAGACAACGAATTCAGGCTTTACCGCACTTTCGGCTACGAAGATTATAAAAACCGTATGAGCTAAGATTTTTTTTCATGCTAATTTTAAAAAAAAGGATTGATTTTAAACAATATCATTTGTAACGTGTTTATATAAGGAACGTATTTCAGTTTAAAATCAGAAAATACAAATTATTAACTAAAAAAAATTTTATTATGAGTTGGTTATGGTTTATCATTATCGGAGCAGTAGCCGGATGGCTTGCCGGTAACATTATGCGGGGCGGCGGATTCGGCCTCTTAGTAAATATAATCGTAGGTATAATCGGCGCCGTTATCGGCGGCTGGGTATTCGGTTTGTTGGGCATCAGCGCCGGCGGAAGCCTCATCGGAAGCCTTATTACTGCTTTGGTTGGCGCAATTCTCCTGCTTTGGATAATTTCGCTCTTCAAAAAGGTTTAGCTTCGCTTAACCTGCACCAAGAAATAAAATCGGTGTGTCCGTAAAAGGATACACCGATTTTTTTATTACTTTTGTTAAAATTTAAAGCAGATGAAAAAGCGGCAGATCGGCATATTCTCCGGATCGTTCAATCCCATTCATGTGGGGCATCTGGTGCTGGCCAACTACATGCGGGAGTTTACGTATCTGAATGAAGTGTGGCTGGTGGTTTCGCCGCATAACCCGTTAAAAGATGCCGACGAATTGCTCGACGATGATCTGCGTCTGGAAATGACGCGGCTGGCGTTGGAAGGGTTCGATAATATGAGCGTTTCCGATATCGAGTTCCGCATGCCGCGGCCTTCTTACACCATTGATACGCTCACCCGTTTAACCGCGGAAAACCCCGATTGCGAATTTACCCTGATCATTGGCGGCGATAACTGGACGCGTTTTGGCCGCTGGAAAGAAAACGAACGCCTGCGGCGTGAATTTAAAATATTGATCTATCCGCGTTTGGGAGAATTGGAGTCCATATCGGAGGAGTTTGCCGATAACATCCGGCTTGTTGAAGCGCCTTTAGTGGAAATTTCCTCCACGCTTATCCGCAACGGCATTAAAACGGGAAAAGACATGCGGGCATTTGTACCCGCACGCGTTTATGATTTTATTGAAGAAAAAGGATTGTACAGCGTTTCCAACTCCTAACTCCTAACTCCTATTTTTCCCCCTGATCATACCTTATCTTATCCAGAATCACAGGCAGGATTTCCGTATTCACGCCGGCTTCCTGCAACTCGTCTTCGTCTTCGTGAAGCATGGCGGTGAATGTTTTGAGGTTTTTCACCATATTCAGCGATTGTTCATAAAACTCCACCGCTTTTCTCGCGTTGTCCATACAAAGTTCCACATGTCCCGCGTTGAGGTAATCGTGCGCGTTGGGCTTTTTGCCGAGAATTTGTGCGTAGTACCGCTGCGCGATGTCGAATTCGCGAGAAAGAAACGCGCACCACGCAATGGAGCGCCAGGCGCGGGTGTTTGCGGCATCAATAAGTTCCACTTTAAAATAATAGTTCAGCGCTTCGGTGTAGTCCTTCAGCTCAAGGTAGCAATGGCCGATGTTCAGTTGGATGTTCAGGTCGTCGGGGTTCAGTTTTTCCAGCTTCCGGTAATATTCCAGCGCTTTTTCCGGTTGCTTCAGCAAGCGATAGCATTGCGCGATGCGGCGCAGCGCCCACGTATTGTTTTCCTCAATAAGGTCGCCGTGCAGGTAAGCGTCGAGCGCACCGCGAATATCTCCGAGCATCTGGCGGCAATATCCGATCTTTTGCCACACTTCGCTGGCAGGCTTCCCGATTGACGACAGGGTGGTGTAGGCGCTGAGCGCTTCGGGAAAATGATTTTTCTCGAAATAATACAACGCGATGCGTTGCAGGTTTTCGGCAACCATCGTAACCGGATAAAATGCCTTGATTTGATGGTAATTCATCGGAAGCTCAAAAATATCGGTGAAATCGGCCTTTTTGGGAAAAAGTTTGAAGAAACGATACAAATCCTGCACGTACTGCTTACACATGATTTCTTCCTTTTGGTACGGCTTTAAGGTGAACTCCTCTTCCTGCATTTTTTTTATCTCTTCGCCTTCGGCGTTGAGTTGCGAGATCATCATGTGGCGGTACTGCTCCGGCATCATCATAATGCTGAAACAGAACGAGTATTTATCGGAATTGCAGATAAACGGCGATTCCGTCATGGATTCCAGCAGCAGGTTGCCTTCGGTTTTATCGGTGAAAAGTTGCTGAATTTGTGAATGTTGCGCGTCGAACGGCATAAACCAGTTGCTCATTTCGTAGAAAA
Source organism: Petrimonas sp. (assembly GCA_028698105.1). GTDB lineage: Bacteria > Bacteroidota > Bacteroidia > Bacteroidales > Dysgonomonadaceae > JAQVEB01. The sequence continues at coordinate 9,076 of JAQVEB010000024.1, forward strand.
ACGGGTACGATTTCAGGTTCGAGAATGTGGAGTGAAACACATCGGCGCCTTCGAGTTGCATATCGGAGAATTCCTGTAATTTATCGGTCAGCCCGGCATCGTCCAATATTTTTTGCCATTCGGGGTTTTTGTCCTCAATGCCGCTTTCGCCCATCCACTCGTCCAGATTGATCTTTTTCCCGATCATCGGGCTGAGCTTCATCATTTCGGGCAGAATTTCTTCGGTGAGTTTCCGGGTTATTTTTTCGGTTTCGCGGGCCTGGATGAGTTGAATGAGGGCATACATGATCCGACGGGTAAAAACCCGGTCGTCCGACAGCAGTTTCAACAGGCCTGTGGCTTCGGGATAGAGCTCCCAGCGCGGGTTGTATTGCTGAAATACGGGAATGATTCCAACGATGGCTCTGACGGCGATAGCCGGGATTTCCGATTTGCACATATCCAGCAGGAACCCGATTTTTTTTATGTCGAAACGCTGCAACAGGTTGATCGTGAGCGCTGAAACAAACATGCCCTTATCGTTCACGGGGATCATTTCATCGTCCATCAGTTCGCGATACGCAGCTATCAGGTCATCATCGGCACGCGGAGCGGCAAATACGGCGTAAAACAAATCCTGGAGCGTACGTTCGTGCGCCTGCATGTTGAGTTTGGCCCGTGAGTCTTTCTCCGAGCCGTTTTCCAACAGATCAAGAAAAGAGAACGTATCCATTTGTTTGGCGATGATTTCGCGGTATTCGTTCACCGATACGGGTTGCCGCACCGCTGCAAGGCGCGATTTCTCGAAAAAAAGCGACGGACTGTTTTGCACGGAAATATTTTCGGCCGCATCTTCGGCCAGTTGATACGTGTTGCGCAGCAACTGATGGTATATTTTGCGTTGCTCGGGGTCTTTATTGCCCTCCAGCAGGTAATGGATCATGTATTGGTAATTGGTCTCCAGTTCCGAAAGTTTTTCGGAAAGCGACCAGTTCTGTTGATTTTCAATGAGTTTTTTTATTTCATCGAAAGCGTTTTTAAGCTCGTTTTTTTCGATGAAACGGTTTATTTTTGCTGTAATCTCTTGTGTTTCTTTGTAATTCATTCTTCGTTTTTGCTTTCTTTGATAATGAGGGTCGAGGGAAGAGAGCGTGCCCAGGGAATAGCGGAACTGATCAGCTTGTTCCAGCCTTCGGTTCCGATGATGATGAGGTCCTGACTGCGGATAAATTCGTAATCTATTTTTTCATCGTTGTTCCACGACCGCAATCGCCCGTTCGTTCGCTTGTTTAAGTACTGATACAGTTTTTTCATCTCGGGATTCGTTTCGATGAGGCCGATGGCATCCCACACCATTACCGATGTTTTTTCCCTGAAAGACAACCTGTTCACGAAAGTGAAAATGTGCACGTCCATTTTATCGAGAATGGGGATAAACACGTTGTCCATTTCTTCGAAGTTGCGGTCAACGAAAACACCGGTTGTAGTTGTGTTGCGGGACAATAAACTGGAGATATTTGTTAACGCAACGTTCAGCTTTTCTTCGGCTTCATTCCCGGCTTCTGCCGCCAAATGAACAAAAGTGTCTTTTCCCGAGTTGAGGTATTTTTCCCACAACGATGTGTTGAAAACCTGCTTCCCGATGCCGATAAGCAGAAAGTTGCAATCGTACGTTTTTTCGGTTTCGAGAATATCGCTCACGTAATCGTCCGAAATTTTCACGAAGGTGCGAATCGCGATGCCGTTTTTTTCGCAAAGAGCGATAATTTCTTCAAAAAGTTCGGTTTTGTACTGTTCCAAATCGCCTATTCGGTCAGCTTCTTCCTGAGTAATAAGATGCAACGCCACCACCGACGATTTAGATACTTTGGACTTGATCAGGTCTTTCGCCAGCAGAGAAAGTGTTTTACCCGTCTCAGGTTTGGAGAAACTGATGAGCGCGTTGATGGGCTTTTTCAGATCGTCGTCCGCATTTATCTTCTTCAAAAAAACATCTATGAGATCCATATTGATATAATTTTTTTGATTTCTTCATTTTCAGATAATGAACATGGATACCTGAGTATAAATATCTTCGATATCTTCTTTTTTAATTTTCTCAAAATCCTCTTCGCGGGCGGCGATAATAAGCCCTGCCATATCGAGCGCTCCGGGGCTGATGAGCAACTGTTTGCTGCCTTCAACGAAATATTGCCGCGGCCGATGCGCTTTGCGCGGAAAAACATGCAGTACATATTGTCCCTTCTCCACGTAAGCGATTAAATTGAGCATCGGCTCGTCTTCGTCCGGTTGACGGCTGCGCAGATAACGGTAAACATCATCAAAACGCGCTTCCACTTCGTCTTTCGACGCACTTTCGATAATCAGACAAGAGCGCAGCGCATTTTCACCCGAAAGCAAAACCGGCTGCTTGAGCCCGGCCTGCAAGTGAAAATGATCGGGAGCCGATGCACCGCATTTCGGTCCATTATAAAAAACAATGTAATCAGGCAAATGTTGTGCCAAAGTGAGCATATCGCCGATTTTTTTGCCGATGCGTTGCGGAACGTGCGAGTGAAGCGGGATGGTAAGATGGTTACGCAGGATGGGAAAAGGGTTGATGAGGATAACGTATTTGTCCAGAAAAGAGATGCCTTTTTGCTCTATAGGACGGTTTTCGGCGCAAAGAAAACAGGCGCGTTTTTCGATATTCTTTTTATCCACTTTTGCCGATGCCGACGAAATTCGCCCGGGGTTGAATTGCACCGTTACCGAGACATCCTTACCCCAACGGAAATTTTTCAGTTTCACGTTATCCAGTAAATTTATCGCTTCGTGCAGTGATTTCCATTCTTTTTGTTGCGATAAAAACAGATCGTCTATTTCTTTTTGAAGATTCATTCCAAATCATTTATGAATAAACAAAGGTAAAGATAATTTTTTGTACGGAGAAAAAAACGCTAAAATCGAGATTGTTGAACCAAATATCATTTTTATCTGTTTACTAGTAAAGAAAAAAGTTTTCTATATATCTTTGCACTCAAATAATTACATCCCCAAAAATGAAGGTTATCTACTCTGTTATAATTGTCTTAAGCTTGTTGATCGGCTGCTCGCAAAAAAAAGCGGTAAATAACGTGAAATCCGATTCAAATTTGTCTGCGGAAAATGTTAGCAATGATCATGCAGCCGATGGCGAAAATTTCTATGATTTTTTAAATCAATTCAATACCGATCGTATTTTTCAGTTGGCGCGAATTGAGTTTCCCGTTAAAGCATCCATTTCCGGCACCGAGTTGGACGGCATGCCTCCGCGCGAGGAAAGTATTGCGAAGCAGGAATGGGAACATCTTGATCTGACGTACGACAGCACCTACGTTATCCGCGATTACGACCAATATCATCAGGATGTGTTTTTCGGCAACAATCCCGATTCGGCCACGGTTGAACTTCGCGGCATCAACAACGGCATTTATGCCAACTACTATTTCAAACGAAAAGACGGAAAGTGGTATCTGGTGCGGTTGGAAGAAGCTTCATTCTGAAATCCGATAACAATCCCTGTTTTATCCCAGCATATTGTCGCCAAAACTCATCGGCAGCAAATCTTTTATGCTGTCGGCCACATAAATGCCGTCCTCGCTGTACATCATCACTTTCATGGGCGTGTTGAACCGGTTTTCCACTTCCAGCAATACCTGACGGCAGGCGCCGCACGGCGTGATCACCTCTTTGGTGAATGCTCCGTTATGAAAAGCCGCGATGGCTATTGTCATAATTTTTTGATCGGGATGATTGGCGTTTACGAAAAAAACCGTGGTGCGCTCCGCGCATAACGACGAAGGAAAAGCGGCGTTTTCCTGATTATTCCCCGAAACAATTACGCCGTTCTCCAACAGCACCGCCGCGCCCACACGAAAGTGAGAATAAGGCGCGTAAGCCTGTTGGGTTGCTTTTTTTGCTGCCTCAATCAGTTTTTTTTCTATCTCGGAGCACTCCTCTAAACGATAAACGCTTATCTTTGCAGTTAAATTAATTTCTTTCATCGGTTTTTTTGATTGAAATTCTCATTACGACAGTTACAATGCCACTATTTTTCCGCAAATATAACCATATTTCACTTGCAGGAATTGTTTTTTCGTTTTTATTTCTCTCCACGGCTGCTTTCGGGCAGGTGAGGCTGAAAGCTTATGACGATTACATTGATAAATACAGCGATATTGCCGTTGAGCACATGCGTGCGTATAAAATCCCTGCATCCGTTACCCTTGCGCAAGGGTTGTTGGAGTCGGGGGCGGGATTGAGCGATCTGGCCAGGCGCTCCAACAACCATTTCGGTATTAAATGCCATCGCGACTGGACCGGTGAAAAAGTTTATGCCGCCGACGACACGCCAAACGATTGTTTCCGCAAGTACCGCCGCGTGGAGGATTCTTACAAAGACCACTCGGAATTTCTCGCCTACGGCGCACGCTACCGCGTGTTGTTCGACCTCGCCGTCACCGATTACAAAGGCTGGGCGCGTGGACTGCAAAAAACCGGTTACGCTACCGATAAAGCATACGCCAACAAACTGATCAAGCTGATCGAAGATTACGAACTCTACAGATACGACGACAAGAATTACAGCAGAAAACGGTCGCGAAGCGAGCGTAAAACAGAAAAGGAACAGGAGGTTGCCAGCGTAACATGGACGCATCAACCCTACAAAACGCACGGACTGGTATATGTAATCGCCGTTACCGGCGATTCATTCGCGAGCATCGCGAATGAGTTCGGGTTCAATGAAAAAGACCTGCTCAAATACAACGAAGTTCCGGAAGATTTTCCGCTGAGCGAAGGCGATATTGTTTATTTCCAGAAAAAGAAAGCGCGTGCCGACAAGCCTTACTACGAGCACGAAGTGCAAATAGGCGAGTCCATGTACAGCATTTCGCAGAAATACGGCATCCAACTGCGCAACCTGTACCGGCTGAACAAGAAAGATTACGAATACATTCCCGAGGAGGGCGATGTGTTGAAATTAAGATAACGATTATTTAACAAAAACTTAAGAATGAAGAAATTACTTTTATTGGGTGTGATGTATCTCGCGGCGATCGCGGGGTTTTCACAAAATGAAACCGATTCGGTTAAAGTGGAACCGAAATGGAAGTTAAGCGGTGTAACCGGCGTTAACTTCTCGCAAACGTCGCTGGTAAACTGGTCAGCCGGAGGAAGCAATGCTGTGGCCGGAAATATTTATTTGAACGGCGATTTGGTTCACAAGAACGGCAAATGGCTGTGGGAGAATCATCTGGCTACGGATTACGGTTTGAGCCGTATTCAGAATGAAGGGCTGCGAAAAACAGCCGACAAATTCGATTTTGCCTCAAAACTGGGGCATCAGGCCAGCGAAAAATGGTATTATACCGGATTGTTCGATTTCAAAACGCAGTTTGCCAAAGGATACAACTATCCGAATACCGATGTGTATATTTCCGACTTTTTGTCACCGGCTTTCAGCACACTATCAGTGGGTGCGGAATACAAGCCTTGCGATAAATTCAGCTTGTACTATTCGCCGCTGGCCGCAAAATTCACCATCGTGATGGACGATAGTTTATCCACATTAGGCTTGTTCGGCGTTGATCCGGGCAAACACCTCAAAGCCGAGCTCGGATCGTACCTTAAAATGGGTTACAAAACGCAGTTGATGGAAAACGTTGATCTTGCCTCTGTGCTGAGCCTGTTCACGGCTTACAATAAAAGTTTCGGCAACATTGATGTAGACTGGGACGTTATTGTAAACATGAAAATTAATAAATACATGAACGCCATGATCAACACCACATTGAAATATGATGACGATATCAAATACATTGATAAAAACGGGGTGGAACGCGGCCCGCGCGTACAGTTTAAGGAAATATTGGGAATAGGATTAGCTTACAAATTTTAAAATTAAATTTCGAATGAAATACAACACGCAACAAAAAAAACTATTGATGCCCGAGTACGGACGCAACATTCAGGAAATGGTAGATTACTGCGTCTCCATCGAAGACCGTGAAGAACGCAAAAAGTGCGCATATTCCGTGATCGGCGTTATGGGGAACATGTTTCCGCATTTGCGCGATGTGAACGATTTCAAACACATCCTGTGGGATCATCTGGCCATTATGTCCGATTTCAGGCTCGATATTGATTATCCATACGAGGTGATCAAAAAAGAAGATTTGAACACGCCTCCCGGGCACATTGATTACAGCCGGCCGACGATGGAATACCGCCATTACGGCAAACTGCTTGAGAAAATGATCGAAATTGCGGCCGGAATGGAAGAGGGCGAAGAAAAAAAGCAGCTTGTGAAGATGTTGGTTAGCCAAATGAAAAAGTCTTACATCCAATGGAATAAAGACGTGGATAACGCAAAGATCTTCGCCGATCTTTACGAACTGTCCGGTGGAAAAATTAAGTTGGACGAAGCCAATTACATTATTCCCGAAATGAAAGCCAATGCTTCTTCCAAAAAATTGAAATCCATAAAAGTACAGCGAAGGCGCTAACGCTGCATGATAGTCAAAGAAGACGTTGCGCGTATCGGGCGGTTGCTGAAGCCACACGGCATTAAGGGCGAGATCACGCTTTTGTTCGATAAAGAGCCGTACGGCGATATCGAAACAGATTTTTATTTCGTTGAAATTGACGGTATTTTCGTGCCTTTTTTCGTGGAAGAGATGCGTTTTGCCAGCGATATTTCCGCACGTGTGAAATTCGAGGATATTGACGATGAATCCGCTGCAAGCCGCTATGCCAACCTGCCGGTTTATATTCCGCGTGAAACGTTGGAGACCGTGAGCGAAGCATCCGTGCCGGATTGGGATTTTTTCGTAGGGTATGCCGTTACCGATGAAACATTGGGGCATGTGGGAGTGATTGAAGCTGTGGATTCGGCCACGCTAAACGTGCTTTTTATCGTGAAAGACGGGAATTCCGAATATTTTATCCCCGCAACCGAAGATTTTATCACGGAGATAAACGAATCCGAAAAGATCGTCCGCATGCAACTTCCCGAGGGATTGATCGAAAAATAAATCCAAAAATCATTCAGGTGTCATTTCTGCAACTTCAACAAGTGAGCGTCGGTTATTTCGAAAAGAAACAACCGGTTTTTGTGCAACAGGCACTCAATCTTTCCGCTCAACAGGGCGAACTGGTTGCCCTGATCGGGACAAACGGCTGCGGAAAATCCACGCTGCTGCGTTCCATTGCCTGTTTGCAGCCCCTGTTGAGCGGAAAGATTGTTGTGGACAACAAAAACATAACGGAGATCACGCCCAAACAGCGTGCCCGGTTAATTTCGGTTGTGCTCACCGAAAACATGCAGGTGGCCTCATTTACCGTCAGGGAACTGATCTCTATCGGGCGCGACCCGTACACCGGTTGGTTGGGCAGCCTTTCTTCCGAAGATCAGGAAACCATTGATCGTGCCATCGCGATGACAAACCTGCAGGGCTTTGGCGAACGAAATATTCATGAACTTTCCGACGGCGAACGGCAGCGTGTTTTTATCGCGCGCGCCCTGGCGCAGGATACGCCCGTCATTTTGTTGGACGAGCCCACCTCACACCTCGATTTGCCGAACCGCATCAACACCTTGTTGTTGTTGCAAAAACTCGCGCGCGAAACGGGAAAGATCATTCTGATCTCCACGCACGAGCTGGAGACGGCCATGCAGGTTGCCGATAAAATCTGGTTAATGCGAAAACAGCATGGCGTAATCGTGGGAACACCCGAAGATATGGTGCTCAACGGCGATTTCGATACGGTTTTCAAGCATAATTCGTATGAATTCGATAAGGAATACGGCAGCTTTGTGGTGCAGAAACAATTGGAACGAATTGTGAAAACCAGCGTGAAAAATCCCAATGGGCTCATGGCGCGCTGGACCACCAAGGCGCTATCGCGAAAAGGATATAAAATTACCTCCGAAGCTCCTGTGGAAGTGGTTGTTGATGAGGAAAACAAATCTTGGAAAGTGAAGCACGACGAGGTTGTCTCGGAAGAAAAAGATATTGACGGCATGTTGCAAAAAATAGCGGATTTTTACAGCTTGCAACCACTCACGCAGGATTAAGCGCAAAAAACTATACTAAATTTTACTATCTTTGCATCCGCAACAGACGAAAGTCATACATGGAAGAAAAAAAACGCAAAATTGCCATTTTAGGTTCCACCGGTTCCATCGGTACGCAGGCGCTGGATGTTATCTCAAAACATCCCGGTCGTTTTGAGGCGTATGCCCTCACCGCGAACAACCAAGTGGAGTTGCTCATTGAGCAGGCGCGCAGGTTCTTGCCGGAGATCGTGGTGATCGCCAATGAAAGCAAGCATGCGTTGGTAAAAGATGCGTTATCCGATCTTCCGATAAAAGTTTGGGCAGGAAGCGAAGCGATTTGTCAGGTGGTGCAAAGCGAAC
>JAQVEB010000025.1 GCA_028698105.1 Petrimonas sp.
TTTTTTGGTAGTAATTAAAACCACACCATTGTTTGCACGTGCCCCATAAATAGCTGTAGCTCCGGCATCTTTCATTACTTCCATAGATTCAATATCGTCCGGGTTAATGTCGCTCATGCTCGAACGAACCATACCGTCAACAATAATCAAAGGCGAACCGGACCCATCGAAGTTTGTACCACCACGAAGAATAATGCGAGGCGCTGCTCCGGGGTCACCACTTGATTGAATTACTCTAACGCCAGGGATTTTACCCGAAAGCGCTTGCGCGGGGTTAGAGAATACACCTTTTGCGAAAGATTCTGTATCTACTTTTGAAATGGAGTTGGTGGATTTACTTCTCAACTGTGTTCCTCCATATCCTGTTACCACCACTTCATCCAACAGTTCCGTATCTTCAGCCAGGACAACGTTGATTGTTGTTTGTCCGTTTACTGAAACAGATTGTGTTTTCATTCCCACATAGCTAAACTCCAGCGTCCCGTTTGAGGGTACGTTTGCCAGCGTGAAATTTCCGTCAATATCCGTAACTGTTCCCAGCGTTGGATTTCCTTGCACAATAACGGTTGCACCAATGATGGGCTCGTTAAGTGTGCCGTCGGTAACCGTACCTCTGACAGTCAGATTCTGAGCGAAAATCATAATTGCCGGTACACACATTAAAAGCGTGAAAATACCTCTTAAACTGAATTGTTTAATTTTCTTCATACTCTCTCTTCTTGTTAAAATTAATAATAGTGAAACTTAAAATTTATGTAGTATCTCTTGTTGTTTATAAAGGTTTATCTTTTCGATGGTCTGCCAGCATTGATATAATCCGCGTGGAACGTGGAAGCAGCCTTTCCATTTTCCGCCCTTCAGGTCGAGCAACACATCGCCCTGGCGATTTAGATAGCCCCACCACTCGCGATATTCGGGGTCTTTGAAATGGCTCCAGGTGTAATCGTGAATTTTATGGAACCAAGCCAGGCATTCTTCCGAACCCGTGAGCCAATAGCCCTTGATGAGCGAAATAAGTGTTTCGATGTGCACCCACCACAGTTTTTGATCCCATTCGAGTTGTTGGGTTGGATGCCCCATACGATCCATAAAATAGAAAATACCGCCGTGTTGCTTGTCCCAACCATACTCGATCATTTTCAGTGTTGTTTTAACGGCTTTAGCGATGAGTTCGGGACGGTTTAACCGTTCCCCCAAATCCATGATAAACCACATCGCTTCAATGGCGTGTCCCGGATTTACCGAACGTCCCTCAAATGAATCGGACAAGGTGCCGTCGGTGGTTACATTTTCCACGATAATGCCTCCCAGTTCCGGACGCAGAAAGACTTCCATCACTTCGTGGATCACGTTTTCGATGGTTTGATGCAGAAACTCTTCGCTCAGCAAATGTTCTATTTCCAACGAAAGATTGCAGAGGATCATGGGAAGAGCGAAATTCTTGAGGTCGCGCGTGCCGGCATGTGATTTATTCCATTTGCCTTTCGGATTATCAATCTTGGAAAGGATGATGTCGAAAGTTCGCTTTGCGATATCGGCATATTCCGCGTTGCCTGTGGCTTTGCTCAGCTGCCCAAAAGCCATAGTGGCAAATGTGTAGGAAAATATGTTGTATGGTTCAAGCAATGGCTTTCCTTCTCGTGTGAGCGAGAAATACCAGTTGAAATTGCCGTCGTGACCGTATTTTTTCAGAAATTCGGCGCCCTGAATTGCACAATCGAGCCACTCTTGCCGTTTTTCCACATTATTATATAACATGGAAAACATCCATACCTGGCGACCTTGCAGCCAGATGAATTTATCCGTGTCGAAGACGTTTCCTTTCCGGTCGAGGCAGGAGAAATAACCGCCAAACTCTTTGTCTTGCGATTTTTCGAGCCAAAACGGAACTACATTATTTAATAGTTCGTCTTTATATTGTTTTTCCAGTGTTTTCAGATTCATTTTTTCTGTTTTTTATAATACTGGGAATTATTAACCTTTATTTGAAATGTTTTATTTTTCTGATTTCTTGACAAAAGTATTATATATTTTTTAAATAGCCAAATATATAATAAATTATTTTATTAAATATTCAATTAATTTGCACATTTAATAATAAAGTAGAAGGGTGAGGAAAATTAATATAGTAAGAATTTATCGGCTTCTTTCAAAGAATTTATCTTGCCTACATCAATTATATTCAGATTGTTAGGCGTTGACGGGCTGATGTGGATTTCATTGCAAACAGAGAGGTAGAAGTCAATAATAGAAAATTTTTCGGGGAGGGGCTGCATGTAGCGAAAAATTTCGGGATGCAGGATGTGAATACCGGAAAAAGCCAGGCGACGATGGGTTTCGAGGTTAAAATTTGTTACAGGTGTTCTTATTTCCTGTGTTTTTTCGTTTATCCAACCGTGGAGAAAGTTGTTTTCGTCGAAAAGAAGATAGCGCGATGTCTTACGTTCGCTGCATACGAGTGTGGCTATTGCATTGTTTTCAAGGTGAGAGCGATACAGGCTTTGCAAGTCAATATTCGAGAGAATATCCACGTTGTGGATGAGAAAAGGCTTCCCATCATCGAAAAACCAGGCGGCTTTCTTTATCCCACCGCCTGTATCGAGCAATTGATCCCGTTCATCGGAAAACTCAATCCGAATGCCAAACCGGTTGTTGGCTTCAACGTAATCAATTATTTGCTCCGCAAAATGATGCACGTTGATGATGATTTCGTTAAAACCGGCCATCTTCAGCTTTTGTATTGTGTGCCACAACAGCGGTTTGCCTGCCACCGGAACCATTGCCTTCGGCATTGTATCGGTAAGCGGTTTCAAGCGGGTGCCGAGGCCGGCAGCGAAGATCATTGCTTTCAAGCCTCTCCCTAAATCCCTCTCCAAAAGAGAGGGACTTGGTGAAACAGAGTTTATGGGGTTTTGTGCAGCTTTCATTCTATCGCACTTCTGTTCTCCCCCTTTGGGGGAGTTAGAAGGGGCTATCTACTTTTAAACTCTTGTTCTAAATTTTGTTCCCGATGCGTAAGTGATATTTTCACGCCGAATTTTTTCGAAATATGTTCCGCCACATGTTGCGCGGCGTACACCGAACGGTGCTGTCCGCCGGTGCAACCGAAGGAGATCATGAGGTTCGTAAAGTTCCGGTCCATATATCGTTTTACGTGCCTGTCCACCAAGGGGTAGATATTGTCGAGGAAATCGAGTATTTCGCCGTCGTCCTCCAAAAATTTAATCACCGATTCATCCAATCCCGTGGCATTGTTGTAGCGTTCAAATTTTCCGGGATTGTTGATGGCGCGGCAATCGAACACGTAGCCTCCACCATTCCCTGAGGGATCCTGCGGAATGCCTTTTTTGTAGGCAAAACTCAATACACGTACTTCCAGTTCGCGCTTTGTGGTATCGGCAAACTGTTTTAACTCGGTCATTTCTTTGAGCATGCGACACAAATACGGGTACTCGCAGAAATCTTCTTTCAGTAGTTCCCGCAAGTTCTGGAGCGCGAACGGGACGCTTTGTATAAAGTGCGGTTTTTTCTCGAAATACCCTCTAAACCCGTAAGCTCCAAGCACCTGAAGGGTGCGGAAAAGTACAAACTGACGAAGTTGTTTCATAAACTTAGCTTCATCTACTTCGGTATATTTCCGCAGCGATTGAATATAGGTTTGGATGAGTTCATCCCGCAATTCCGAAGGAAAGTTTGCCTTGGCCTGCCACAGAAAAGAGGCTACATCGTAATACACGGGCCCTTTTCGTCCGCCCTGGAAGTCAATGAAATAGGGGTTCCCATCCACCAGCATCACGTTTCGGGACTGGAAGTCGCGATACAGAAAGCGTTCGCTTTTATCGCTCAAAAGCGCTTTGCCGAGTTTTTCGAAATCGTTTTCAAGTAAATCTTCCTGAAAATCCATTCCTGTAGTTTTCAGGAAGTTGTATTTAAAATAATTCAAATCCCAATAAATGGATCGCCGGTTGAATTCGGGCTGCGGATAGCAAACGTTGAAATCGAGGCCTTCGGCGCCTTTTACCTGAAAATCGGCCAGCGAGGCAATGGTTTTGTGAAGCAAATCCTTTTCTTCGTGGCTGAAAACACCGGTGTTTCTTCCCGCCTTTATCGCATCAAAAAGAACTTTATCTCCCAAATCTTCTTGAAGATAAAAAAATTCATCGTCCGACACAGCAACAACCTTCGGTACGTTCAGTTTTTGATTGTAAAAATGAGTTGCTAACGCGATAAAGGCATGATTTTCTTCACGCGATGTACCATTTACGCCGATAAGTGACAGGTCGTCTTTTGTTAAGCGAAAATATTTTCTGTTGGAGCCCGATGAGGGTAGCGCTTCTATCTGTGGATCGGCTTTGCCGGTGTATGTTGTGAATAATGAGATGAGTTGTTGCATATTTTATCTTTTTTCTCTGCGATGATAAATTTTTAAATCATTCTTGGTTTCTGACGTTGCTTTTTATTCCTGAAATTAATTCCTGACCTGCGGACAAAAGGTTTTTCAAGTCTTCTGTTTTAAAAACCCAGTCGTTTGTTTCTATTCCTACTATTTTTTTGTTTTTTAATTCAGAAATATGTGCAATATAATCGTTCTCGATAACTATTTTGTACGGAAAACCTTTCTTATTGATTTCGATAAATAAATCCACGGTCTTCTCATCAAGTAGGTTGTTCGAAATGTTTGAGTTTGGAGATGTTATGGATACATGATCATCAATATACTTTATTCCGGTTTTTCTTTTTTTTGTAAGTAAAAAGAAATCTGCCCAATCTTTCATATGAACACGAAGCTCAATGTTTTCGGATGAATAGATTGCACTGTATAATCCTGTAAATGTGGTGGATGACTGTGCTTTGCTGGTATAGGAATCCGTCGCTAAAAAATAGATCGAATCCGTTATTTTAGCAGCTACAAATTTCTTTCTGGATATTCTGTCATCCGGAATAATAAACGTTCGATTGTTTTCATTCGTTTGCGGGGAATAACCCAATTCCTTTAAATTGTCCTCAAGCATATCAAAGGCTGATCTTTCTTCCATATTATTTTTCTTTGACCTGATGGATATATCCAATCGGTTTACGTGGTTTGGTAATCGTTTCTTTATGTACTTGTAATTCTGCTAAGGATTGATTGATCATCTCAAGTTGCACACGCGTATCTTCATTGATGTCATTGTAGTCCGAAAAAACATCTTCCATATACTCTTTTAGTTTTTTTACTTCTTTTTGAAGTTCCGAAACTCTGTCTATAGGTGGATTTGCCAATACATTTCTTACAAAAACAAAAGCGCGCATGATGCTGATATTAGTGGCTATGGCTACGTCGCTATTGAGCAGTCCGGATAACATTGCAACACCTTGTTCGGTAAAGGCATATGGAAGTTTTCGGACGCCGCCCCAACTTGATGTCACAATTTGTGATATCAAGTTTTGAAACTCTTCATGTGTTAATTGAAACATAAAATCAGATGGAAACCGCTTTATATTTCGCTTCACAGTTTGATTTAATATACGCGTTTCTACACCGTACATCTCTGCCAAGTCACGGTCGAGCATGACTTTTTGCCCTCTTATTTCGTAAATCAGATTTTGAATGACAGATAACTCCATATATATTCTTTCAATTTCTCTCAGTCAATTTGAGATTATATTCATCTTGACATCACAATTTGTGATCTCCAATTTCTTGCACTTCTTGTCAATCCATCATAATTCAGAAGTATTATCCAACCAAACATCGGCTACCGCATCGCTGGGCATTCGCCAATCTCCGCGAGGCGATAAGTTGATGGAACCTACTTTCGGCCCGTCGGGCATACAGGAGCGTTTGAATTGCTGCGCGAAAAATCGTTTGTAAAAAACACGCAGCCATTTAAGTATCGTTTCCGATGGATACATTCCTTCAAATGCTTGCTGCGCGATGAAGAAAATGCGTTTTGGTTCGTCGCCGTAGCGCAGCATGCGATACAGGAAGAAATCGTGCAGTTCATACGGGCCGATTTTGTCTTCGGTTTTTTGGGCGATATTCCCGTCTCTGTCGGCAGGAAGCAGCTCCGGACTGAATGGCGTATCCAGAATGTCGTGGAGAATTTTTCGTGGCCGTTCTTCCATTTGCGTGTCCGCAATCCACCGAACGAGCGATTTGACGAGCGTTTTCGGCACGCTGGCGTTTACGGCGTACATGGACATGTGGTCGCCGTTGTACGTTGCCCAGCCAAGCGCAAGTTCCGATAAATTTCCGGTACCAACCACCAGTCCGCCTATTTTGTTGGCGTAGTCCATAAGGATTTGGGTGCGCTCGCGCGCCTGGCTGTTCTCGTATGTTACGTCGTGGGTGTCTGCATCCTGCTCAATGTCTTGAAAATGCAACTTAACGGCGTTCACGATAGAAATTTCCTTGAACGCAGCTCCCGTTGATTGTATCAGCGAAACGGCGTTGTTGTATGTGCGGTCGGAAGTTCCGAAGCCCGGCATGGTAATAGCCACGATATTTTCGCGCGGGATTTTCAGCAAATCGAATGTTTTTATCGTTACCAGCAACGCGAGCGTGGAATCCAATCCTCCGGAAATGCCGATCGTTACTTTTTGAATACCGGTATGATGAAGGCGTTTTGCAAGCCCGTGCGTTTGAATATTGAACACCTCGCTCAGGTTTTCTTCTTCCGCACCCATCGGCGGAATGAACGGATGTGGATTGAATGCGCGAGTTAATTTTTCGACAGAAACCGGCGTCAGTTCGCACGTTATTTCCGTTGCATCAGCCGGTAATATTGCGGTAAAGTTGGTGTTTTTGATCCTGTCGTGGCGCAAGGCGCTGATGTCTATGTCGGAAACAATCAGTTCGTTTTCCATCGAGAATCTTTTGGATTCGGCCAACATCACTCCGTTTTCTGCGATAAAGCATGTGCCGGAGAAAACCACATCGGTTGTAGATTCCCCGAAACCAGCCGAAGCATACACGTAGCCTGCGTTACACCGCCCGGATTGTTGCAAAACAAGCGACTTGCGGTATCGGTTTTTACCCACCAATTCGTTGCTGGCCGACAGGTTGAAAATCACATCGGCGCCCTGCATCGCAAGCTCCGAAGAGGGTGGAACCGGCATCCATAGATCTTCACAAATTTCTATTCCAAAATTTCCGAAAGGGGTTTTAAAAATCATACCTTCAGAAGCAATCGGAATGTTCTCATCCTGTATTTCTACGTAAAAATCCGATAAATCTGCAGCAGATGCAAACCACCGTTTTTCGTAAAATTCATTGTTATTGGGGATGTACGTTTTCGGAACAAATCCCAGTATTCCTTCTGCCGAAATAACGGCCGCTACGTTGTAAAGGCTGCTTTTTACGCGAAGGGGAAGCCCAACAATTGCGATAAGAGCCGATTTATCTTTCATGAAATCTGCCAAATCGGCAAGCGAGGCGATTGCCTTTTCCTGCAATGCCGTTTGAAAGAACAGATCGGCGCACGTGTAAGCCGTGATGCAAAGTTCCGGGAAAGAAAGTATTTGTACATTTTGTTCCTGTGCCCGGTTGATAAGCGATTTTATTTCGGATGTGTTGTAATCGCAATCGGCAACTTTTAATTTAGGCGATGCAGCTGCTACGCGTAGAAAACCGAATTTATTGATATCCATATTTTTACTTTGTTTTAAATATGTGAGAAACTTTCTCGCATGTTTTCACGCAGATTTCCGCAAATCATTTCGCAGATAAACACAGATTATACACTTCTATATTGTCTGAAAATCTATTTGTCTATCAGTCTTTTGTCTTTATTTTTTGCTCTTTTTCCTTCTATAAAACAAAGATATAAATAAATTACAAAAGAAGTATCAATCAAGATAGGTAACCTTCATATCGTAATCCCATTGATCGAAATACAGATTCCAATGTTCCGATTCCACTTCGCCACGCTGAAAATCTACCGTTTCGCTGCGCGGGAATTTTTTTTCGGGATAAAAATCGCCTGAAAAGTCGGTATTCACATACAGCCGGTATGAATCAATACCGGACATAAAAAATTCCCTTCCGACAGGATGATCTAACTTTCCGCCGCGTGCGAACGAAATATCAACCGGTATCCAGCCGACGCCCTCGAAATAAACTTCGGCCCAGTCGTGCAGGTTCACTTCGCCCGGATGCGTCATCCAGCCGCTTTGCCAACGCGCGGGAATACCTTTGTATCGGAGCATTGCGATGAGTAGCATCGTCACCTGTCCGCAATCGCCTTTGCGATTTTCGATCACATATTCGGGAATGTTGGGAATGGTTGAATATTCCAAAGCGCTCGCCCACGGGTAGTTGGCGGCGATGTAGCGGTAAATAGCCTGCAAGGTTTCAAACGGTGTCTGCGCATTGCTCGTAACGCTGTCCGTGAGCGACTTGAGTTGGGGCGTGAACTGAACATGCGGCGGGCGTTCCGAAGTGTTTTCTTTGTATTCGGGCGAGTTTGTGTCGTAAGGTTTAATAGCGAATTTGGCGAGATCAAAATATGTTCCTTGCGATGAAAACTCGTATTCGATCTGAAAAACCGAAGGTTTATCCTGCTCGGCGCGTTTTTCCATATAAACGGAAGTGTGCACGGTTTTGTCTTCCGAAAATGTATAATCGGGTTGTGAAGCTCCGATGAATTTGATTTCGGATTGGCGGCCGACATCGGCGCGCGGGTAGGGAAGACCAACCCGCAGCAATTCCCCCGCCGGCACGGCGTTTGCGTTTACCGTGAGCGTGTAAACGATATGCATCCGTTTCTTTGGCAAAAGGTACTTCCCGGGTATGTTTGTTCCGGTTTTGTGATTCAACGCACTGATCAGTAAAGAGTCGCGCGGCGTATCGCTTGCCGGAGGCATTTTAGCGAGTGTTCTTGCTTCGGCATCTACACGAAAAATGTTGGCGGCAGCGTTTTTGAAATAGCGTTTTTCGCCATCAATAAGCTTGTACTCCAGCGCTTTTGACGATTCCCATTTCGATAATTGCTCGTCCGTAGGCGTAAAGCCTTGTCGTTCCTCAATCCATTTCACAACGTCTTCGCGCGTTTTGTTGAAATCAACGGAAACACGATGCAGCGAATCCTTGGTAAACATCAGCGAACGCCGCTCTGCTTCGGGTAACGCATTGTTTTTCAGAAGCGAATCAATAGTATGCGTGGCAGCGCTAAAGTTCCCTGCCGAAATCATGTTGGAAAGGCTGTCGCCTTTCGGTTGCGAAACGCAACCGGCGAAAATAACAGTAAGCATCAGGAGAAAATTTTTCATTATTATGCGGATAAGGTGTTGATAATGTTAAGTATATCGGACAGTTTTTCGTTGAGTGCGGTCATCGAATTTAGTACCATATTTGCTCCTGCGGTTGTGAGAATGTCGTCGGACAATGGGCCTGTATTCACGTCAATAACAAAAATACCGGCTTTATGCGCTGCTTCGGTACCCAATGGTGCGTTTTCGATTACCAATGCCTGGTTTGGGCTTAACTCACCCCCTTTTTTCAGTCCCATCAGAAAAGGTTCGGGATGCGGTTTTCCTATTTTTACGTCAAAAGCGGTAACCATGGTATCTTTCGAGAAAATACCCGGGAAATTGTCGTTTAACTTATCCAGCAACGACGGTTGTCCCGATCCGGTCACCAAAACGGGCAACAGCCCGTGCGATTTCACCAAATCCAATACTTGCGCTGCTCCGGGCATTGTGTTGCCGGTATTGTAGCGGGTGAAAAGCTCCGTTTTTCGGTCGTATATTTTTTTTACCTCTTCTTTCGTTGCTTTTCGGCCGAGTTCATGTTGGAAGATGAGGTTGATGGTGGAGCTTCCGGTGCGGCCTTCGTGGAGGTAAAAATCTTCGGGTTTGGTACTTTTTAGTCCGAATTCTTCCATTGTTTGTTGCCACGAACGGGCGTGAGCCGGCATGGAATCATACAACACGCCGTCCATGTCGAAAAGCACGGCTTTTAGGTCGAATTGGTGGTAGTGGTGTTTTTTGAGGTAATTCTCAAAACGATCTTTCATATTGCCATAAAAACCGAAGACCGCTTTGGGCGGTCGTTTCGGATTTTGTTTTTATTTTGATTTCAGAGCTTCTCTTTTATCGCTTTAGTTGCCTCTTCGTAACCGGGTTTTTCCAACAGGGCGAACATATTCTTTTTGTAAGCTTCCACGCCGGGCTGGTCAAACGGATTTACGCCGAGCATATAGCCACTTATTCCACACGCTTTTTCAAAGAAATAGATCATTTGCCCGATGGATTCTTCGTCGAGTTCAGGAATCTCGATCAACAGGTTTGGAACGCCTCCGTCAATATGCGCGATGCGCGTGCCGAGTTCGGCCATTTTGTTCACTTCATCAACGCGTTTATCTTTCAGATAATTGAGTCCGTCCAGGTTGTCATCATCGTGCGGGATCTCCACTTTGTGGTTCGGTTCCTTCACCGAGATAACCGTTTCGAAAATAGTGCGTTCGCCTTCCTGAATCCATTGTCCCATGGAATGGAGATCGGTTGTGAAATCCACGGCAGCGGGGAATATACCTTTGTTTTCTTTCCCTTCGCTTTCGCCGTAGAGTTGTTTCCACCATTCGGCAAAATAGTGCAGTTTGGGATGATAATTCACCAGAATTTCTATCTTCTTACCTCTTTTATATAATTCGTTGCGAATGGCTGCGTAAATGGCGGGTAAATTATATTCAAAAGAAACTTTCGGGCCGGAAGCCTCTTCCATGTTAGCCGCTCCCGCGACCAGTTTGCGTATGTTAATTCCGGCGACGGCAATAGGCAGTAACCCCACGGGTGTAAGCACGGAATAACGTCCGCCCACATCATCGGGAATAACAAATGTTTTGTAATTTTCTCTGGTTGCAAGCGTGCGGAGCGCTCCACGGCTGGCATCCGTAATGGCAACAATGCGTTTGCGGGCCTCGTCCTTGCCTACTTTCTCTTCAAGCAATTCTTTGAGCAGACGAAATGCGATGGCCGGTTCGGTTGTTGTTCCCGATTTGGAAATATTGATGATGCCGAAACTCTTTTTGTCGAGGTATTTTTTCAGCTCATACAGATAATCTTCGCCGATGTTATTGCCTGCGTATAAAATTACGGGATTTTCCCTTTTTTCCAGAAGCCAGTCGAACGAGTTGGAGAGGGCGTCAATTACGGCGCGGGCGCCGAGATAGCTTCCGCCGATCCCGATCACGACAACCACATCGCAGCGGGAACGCAACTCGATGGATGTCTGCTCAATATCTCTTAATTGCTCTTCGGTGATGGACGATGGGAGTTTTACCCAGCCGAGAAAATCGTTTCCGGCGCGGTCGCCATCGTATAATGCTTGATTACATGCGATTGCATTTGCCGATTGTTTCAGTATATCTTTTTCCTCAACCCAATCGTACACATGCTGAATATTCATTTTAATGCTGTCCATAATCAATTATTTTTTAAAAAGATTCTATTAATTTTTCGATAGCCGCACGGGGAGGCAATTTGTCGTAAAGTATCTGGTAAACGGTATTCACAATGGGTAGATGCAGTTTAAACCGTTGGTTCATTTCCACAATACATTTTGCACCGTAATAGCCTTCGGCGATCATTTCCATTTCCAGTTGGGCGGTTTTTACGGAGTAGCCTTTTCCGATCATGGTTCCCAGCGTACGATTCCGGCTGAATTGCGAGTATCCGGTAACCAGCATATCGCCCAGATAATGCTGCTCGCAGGTGTTCCGCTCCATGGGAACAACCCCGTTGAGGAACCGCTCCATTTCTTTGGCGCAGTTGGTCATTAGCACGGCCTGAAAGTTGTCGCCGTATTGCAATCCCTGACAAACGCCCGCCGCAATGGCGTAAATGTTTTTCAACACGGCAGCCAGTTCAATTCCCACAACATCTTCGGATACCGAGGCGTGCATGATGCGCGACGAAATTCCTTTGGAAAGCAGTTTGGCTTTTTCTACGTCTTTGCACGCGGCAGTGAGGAATGAGAGTCTTTCCAGTGCAATTTCTTCGGCGTGGCAGGGGCCCGAAAGAACGCCGATATTTTCCGTTGGAATTTTGAAATTATACGCAAGGTATTCGCTGATAACCATGTTTTCGTTCGGAACGATTCCTTTGATGGCCGAAACCATGAATTTCCCTTTAAACGTGCTGTTCCAGATACGTTTCAGATACTGTTTAACATACGGCGAAGGCATCGCCATGATGATGGTATCCGAATCTTTGATAGCTCTTTCGATGTTCGAATAAAACGTGATATGTGCGAGGTTGAATTTTACGTTGGTCAGATAATCGGGATTATGGCCGAATTTATAAAACCCTTCAATTTGTTCCGTGCGTCTAATGTACCAATGCAAATGCTTTTGGTTCATGAGCACTATTTTGGCAAGAGCCGTACCCCACGTACCGCCACCCAAAATACAGATTTTACCCAATGATTCCATTCTTTTTTATGTTTCAGGCAGTGAGGTTTAAATTTGTGAAGCGTTCATTACCCATGTTTTAACCTCTTCGGGGGTGGGATTGTTCAATTCAAGTTTGAATTTCTTGTTCAATCCGCATATTTCCTGATGTAATTTGTTCGGGTTGGCTTCCCGCAGCGATTTCACCTCTGTATAACCGGCCTTTTGCAACGGCGTAACCCACTCCTCCGGAATGCCGATCTCGGTGTATTTTGCCGGTGCGTCTTTTTTTGATGTTTTCTCGGGGCGCATTTGCGGGAAAAGCAGCACCTCCTGAATGGTGGTTTGACCGGTGAGCAGCATCGTGAGCCTGTCCATGCCGATGCCCATCCCCGCCGTAGGCGGCATGCCGTATTCCAACGCGCGCAAAAAATCCTGATCAATGAACATGGCTTCATCATCGCCTTTTTCCGACAGACGGAGCTGTTCTTCAAAGCGTTCGCGCTGATCAATGGGGTCGTTCAACTCAGAGTAGGCGTTGGCGAGTTCTTTTCCGTTCACCATCAGCTCAAAGCGTTCCGTGAGTTCAGGATTGCTTCTGTGCCGTTTGCACAAGGGCGACATTTCTTTCGGATAATCAATGATGAAAGTAGGTTGTATGTAGTTTCCTTCGCATTTTTCACCGAAAATTTCGTCAATAAGCTTTCCTTTGCCCATCGTTTCATCGGTTTCGATATTCAGCTTCTTGCACACTTCGCGAAGTTGTGGCTCATTCATTCCTGCAATATCAATGCCGGTGTGTTCTTTTATGGCATCAATCATTGTAACGCGTTTGTAAGGCGTTTTAAAATCGATCTCGTGATCGCCGACTTTCACTTTTGTAGTTCCCAACACCTGCAAGGCGGTATATTCCAGCATCTGTTCGGTGAATTCCATCATCCATTTATAGTCCTTGTACGAAACGTAAATTTCCAGTACCGTGAACTCCGGATTGTGCGTGCGGTCCATGCCTTCGTTGCGGAAATCGCGCGAAAATTCGTACACGCCTTCAAAACCACCCACGATAAGGCGTTTCAGGTACAACTCGTTGGCAATACGCAAATAAAGAGGCATGTCCAACGCGTTGTGATGCGTAATAAAAGGACGGGCTGCCGCGCCTCCCGGAATACTTTGCAGCACCGGCGTATCCACTTCCAGGTAGCCGTGTTGATTGAAAAATTCGCGAAAAGCATTAAATATTTTGGTGCGTTTCAGAAAAATATCCTTTACCTCCTCGTTCACGAGCAAGTCCACGTACCGTTGACGGTAGCGCAACTCGGGGTCGCTAAATTTATCGTAAGCCACGCCATCCTTCATTTTCACTACGGGCAGCGGTTTAAGCGATTTCGACAGAACGGTGAGCGTTTCCGCGTGAATGGAAATTTCGCCCATCTGCGTGCGAAAAACAAAGCCCGTAATGCCGATAAAATCGCCTATGTCCAAGAGTTTCTTGAATACGGTATTGTATAAATCTTTGTTTTCGCCGGGGCAAATATCGTCGCGCGTAATATATACCTGAATGCGTCCTTTCGAGTCCATAAGCTCGATGAACGAGGCTTTGCCCATGATGCGGCGGCTCATGATGCGCCCTGCAACACGTACCGGGCGTTTTTCGTCTTCTTTGAATTCGTTTTTGATATCCGTGGAGTAGGCATTTACTTCGTAAAGTGCGGCAGGGTAGGGCTCTATGCCGAGTTGACGTAATTCGTCCAAACTTTGTCTGCGAATAATTTCTTGTTCGCTGAGTTCTAAATTATGCATGTGTGATTGATAGTTTTTACAGCTATTTCCAAAATTACCACAAAAGTACAAAATATATTGTATTCTTTTTCGTTGTCGTGGTTTTTTCCGTTATTTATCAGTTGGTGAAAGGCGTGTTGCAGTAAAATTTTTCACGTATTGAAAAAAATAGATAAATTATTAAGGAAAAATTTCTTTAATTAAAATAAAATTTATTACATTTGAGGCATCGAACAAGTGATGCGATTTAACACTTTTTGATCGGAGTTTTTTTGTAAAGCCGTTATTATCATGATTTTTTAAATAAAATACAATTTTATGGAAACACTTACCAACGCCACGGTGGAACATGATGTTCTCGATGAAATTATCGAAAAACATCGCGGAAAACCCGGCATGTTACTTACCACATTGGAGGAAACACAAGAAAAAAATCCTCTGAAATATCTTCCGGGCGAAACACTGGCTGAAATCTCACGAAAGCTGAAAGTTCCTTACACACAGGTGTACAGCGTGGCCACGTTTTATTCATTTTTTAATTTGAAACCTCAGGGCAAGCATTCCATTGTTGTTTGCAGGGGAACGGCCTGCCACACCAAAGGTTCGAAGGCGTTGCTCGATGACATCGGTACCATTTTGGGTTTCAGACGTTGTGATGACGATACCGAATCGTCCTACACCACGCCCGATAACATGTTTACCATCCGCACGGTGGCTTGTTTCGGTCAGTGCGCGCAATCGCCCGTGGTGGCCGTGGATGATGTGATCTACAGCAACGTGAATTCTCAGAAATTGTTGAAGATTCTCAACAAGGTAAAAGATGAAAAACCATCGAAAAAGAATAAGAAATAACTTAAATCTCAACACGATGAAACCATCCGAAATTAAATTACTAAAAGAGCAACATATAAACCGGATACTTCCGGAAACTCCCATGATTTTGGTGGGAATGGGTACCTGCGGTATCGGAAACGGGGCTGATACGGTTTACAATCAGTTTCAAAAGCAGATATCGGAAAACAAACTCGATTATAAGCTCAAACAAACCGGTTGCTTCGGTTTTTGTGCCGAAGAACCGATGATAACGCTTTATCAGCCCGGGAAACCGATGCTGGTGTACAGCAAAGCGGACGAAAAAGATGTCAAACGCATCATCGAAAACCTGCAAAAGGGTAAACTCTACAAAAATAAACTTTTGTGCCGGATCGACAACTGGGATTTCCTGACATCGGAAGTGGAATTTGGAAAAGGCTACGAAGAAATTCCGCATTGGGATGAAATTCCGTTCTTTAAAGGTCAGAAAAAAGTGGTGTTGCGCCATGCTGGACTTATTGATCCCGAAGAAATTCTCGATTACATTGCCGTAGGCGGCTACAACGCTTTGGCAAAAACGCTCACAGCCTTGGAACCTGCGGAAGTAGTATCCGAGGTGAAGGAATCCAAACTTCGCGGCCGTGGCGGAGCAGGTTTCCCTACGGGAATTAAATGGGAGATCATGCTCAAGCAGGAAGCCGACCAAAAATATATCATCTGCAACGCCGACGAAGGCGACCCCGGCGCGTACATGAACCGCAACGAGATCGAAAGCGACCCGCACATGCTGCTCGAAGGCATGCTTATCGGCGCTTACGCGATGGGCGCAAGCAAGGGAATCGCCTACGTGCGCGCCGAATATCCGCTTGCCGTGAAACGGCTGAAATTAGCCATAGAACAAGCTGAAGAGCTCGGTTTGTTGGGCGAAAATATTTTGGGAACGGGCTTTAATTTCACTTTCGATATCGTGGAAGGCGCCGGCGCCTTTGTGTGCGGTGAAGAAACGGCGTTGATCGCTTCCATCGAAGGAAAAGCGGGACGTCCGCTGCCGCGCCCGCCGTATCCCGCCAGTCGCGGATTGTACGGGAAACCCACCAACATTAACAACGTGGAAACGTGGTGCAATGTGCCGGTGATCATTGAGAAAGGCGCCGGTTGGTTCACATCCATCGGTACCGAAAAAAGTCCTGGAACAAAAGTATTTTCGCTGGTGGGAAAAGTGAAAAATACGGGACTGGTGGAACTTCCGCTGGGTTCCCGATTAGAGCAATTCGTGTTCAACATCGGCGAAGGTACAGGTACATCCAAACGGGTGAAAGCCGTGCAGACCGGCGGCCCGTCGGGCGGCTGCATTCCGTTGGAATATTTTTCCACGCCGGTTGATTACGAGTCGCTGGCAAGCATCGGCGCCATCATGGGTTCGGGCGGAATGGTGGTGATGGATCAGGACAATTGCATGGTGGATGTAGCGCGTTATTTTCTGGAGTTCAACGCCGGGGAATCGTGCGGAAAATGCACACCCTGCCGCGAAGGCTCGTCACAGGCGCTGGCCATTCTCACCCGCATCACGAAGGGCCAGGGCACGTTTGAAGATTTAGCCGTATTGGAGCTGCTGAGCGGCGTTATGAAAGATTCATCGCTTTGCGCGCTCGGGCAGACCGCGCCCAATCCGATTCTTACTACGTTGAAATATTTCAGGCACGAGTATGAAGAACACATCAGGGAAAAACGATGCCATGCCGGCACGTGCGAATCCTTATTCATGGCTTTGTGCGAGAATAGTTGCCCGCTGCACATGAACATTCCCGGATACATTGAGCTGATAAAAGAAGACCGCATAGAAGACGCCTTTGAACTCACGCTGCGCGATAATCCGCTGCCAGGAACCATCGGGCGTATCTGCCACTTCCACTGCCAAATGCGATGCCGTCGCGAGATGTTGGATCAACCGGTTTCGCAAGGCGAAATCCATCGTTATCTGGCCGATACGATGTATCAACTCGGAAAAGAAAATGAGATTTACAATAAACTGATCAAGGAAAAACAGCCGTCCACAGGCAAAAAGATCGCGATTGTCGGAGCTGGGCCTGCCGGACTTACGGCCGCGTTTTATCTGGTTCGCCTGGGGCATGCGGTAACCGTTTACGATGCGTTGCCCGAAGCGGGCGGCGTTGTTCGTTTCGGCATTCCGCAATACCGGCTGCCGAAAGAAGTGTTGCAAAAAGAAGTCAAACTGATCAAACGATTGGGTGCGAAATTTAAATTCAACCAACGGTTGGGCGAAAATTTTTCGTTGAACGACCTGAAAAAGAATTTCGATACCGTTTATCTGGCTATCGGCGCGTGGAAAGACATCGAATTAAGCATTCCCGGAGAAAGTGCGAAAGGCGTGTTTGCGGGAACGGATGTACTGAAAGAAATGGCGCTGGATAAGATGCCGCAACTGGGTGAGCACGTCGTTATCATCGGCGCCGGAAATGTGGCCATTGATGCTGCTCGCAGCATTTTGCGCCTCGGAAAAGAGATTA
>JAQVEB010000026.1 GCA_028698105.1 Petrimonas sp.
AAATAATCTCAGCTCCTTTATGGAAGCAACCCTTCCGTTCAAAAACATAAGCCTTACGGCTGTGGATTATTACACAAACACCGCTTGCGGCTCGGTGGCGGCATTCAAAAGCGATTGGTACAAGTTGGCCACTCAATCGCAAGCTCCTCAGGATCAAACAACTGCCGGTGCTGCTATCGCATCCGTTCTCGCTAAAAACAAGGCCGCGAATATAGCCAGCATGGTCAATTTATCGCAAAGCGATGTCATAAAGCGCATTACCGACTTTAAAAACAACCTGATAACATACAAAGGAGAAGTAACGTTTATCACCAAACGACAACCGCCTGCCCTGGCCAAATCCGGCGTCAATGCGCAAAAAAACGCACGCGCACCGCTTATCGGTAAACAACCCGAAAATAAGGGCTATGTTAATAATCCGTTCGGATGGTTTGCCATCGGCAATTTGGATTTCAGTCCGAATCAGGAAGTGAAAGCACACATTGAATTGGAAGGTTTTGTAATTGAATCGGATTGGGCGGAAACCGACGGTTTGTTGGTATCCGAAATCATAACCGACGGCTTGCAGGTAACAAGAAATTTAGGAACGGAAAACCTTGCAGCCGATAACAGCTTTGTTATTGTGTCGGCTGTTCGTGGCGATAACGCGCCATCCGGTACCGTTCGGATGCTGCAAGGCGTGGATATGCCGCATGCCACCATCAACAACAAGCAAATTGTCCCCGAATTTCCTGACGCCAAAAACGCCATTGTGTTTTTCGATAAAACCGTGCAGCTCGCACCTGTAGCCGGTCAGGAAGGTCTTTCTCTTGCGCAGACCGGCGCGTGGACATCCGTCATCAGTTCCACGCCCGATGCTTTTGTTCTTCCGGCAAAGAACGGACGTCATCCGTTTGAAAAAGTGTCGTATGATTATAAAAACAACGATTTGGGATTTGAATATTTCATAGACGAATGTCATTCCTGCCGGTCGCCGCAAAATGTGATTGACCGCATTGGGAAATTGCAGGATATGCGCCTTGAAGGCAAGTTGCAAAACGTCGCCAAGAAAATGATAAAACAAACGCCCAAAGTGAACCCGGGATTTGGCGGCGGAATTCGATAAATTTTTATATGCTCTGAACCCTTCAACCCTGTTCATTCTTTTGGAGCGAACGGGGTTGTTTTTTATTTTGCAGACAATTTATGGTTTTAACGCCTTTCAGTACGAATACCTTAAACATTTTTAACCTCAATTCTTTACGAAACCGCTTTAACATTTCTATTTTTGTATCTCGAAAAAAAGACCATCAATTTAACAATCAGAAAATATGAGTCAGGTAATTGATATCAAAGAATTAAACGAAAAAATTGAACAGAAAAGCGCCTTTGTTCAAACCATTATGACCGGAATGGACAAAGTGATTGTGGGACAAAAACATTTAGTGGAGTCGCTCCTCATCGGGTTGTTGTCCGACGGGCACATCCTTTTGGAAGGTGTTCCCGGTTTGGCTAAAACCCTCGCGATAAAAACACTGGCTCAACTGATAGATGCCAAATACAGCCGTATTCAGTTTACGCCCGACCTGTTGCCCGCCGACGTAGTGGGCACGATGATCTACAGCCAGCGCAACGAAGAGTTCCTGGTGAAACACGGGCCTATTTTTGCGAACTTCGTTCTTGCGGACGAAATAAACCGTGCGCCGGCAAAGGTGCAGAGCGCTTTGCTCGAAGCCATGCAGGAACGCCACGTTACCATCGGCGAAAAAACGTACGCGCTGCCCAATCCTTTTCTGGTGATGGCTACGCAAAACCCCATCGAGCAGGAAGGAACCTATCCGCTTCCCGAAGCGCAGGTTGACCGTTTCATGCTGAAAGCGGTGATCGGTTATCCGACGAAGGAGGAGGAGAAAAAAATTATCCGTCAGAATATTTTCGAACCGATAACCATTGACCGTCCGGTAATCTCGACCACCGAAATTCTGGAGGCGCGCAATGTGGTTCGTGAAGTGTATATTGACGAAAAAATAGAGCGTTACATTGTGGACATCGTGTTCGCAACGCGCTTCCCCGACCAATTCGGTTTGCCCGGGCTCAAAGAAATGATCGGTTTCGGCGGTTCGCCGCGCGCATCCATCAACCTCGCGCTTGCCGCGCGCGCTTTCGCGTTCATCAAACGCCGCGGTTACGTGATCCCCGAAGATATCCGCGCCGTGTGTCACGACGTGCTTCGCCACCGTATCGGCCTCACCTACGAAGCCGAGGCCAACAACATGACTTCCGAGGAAATTATCAGCGAAATCCTTAATAAAGTTGAAGTACCGTAATTACGACGAGGCGACGTAGAGACGCATTGAATGCGTCTCCAAAAGAATGAATAAATGGAAACAACCGAACTATTAAAAAAAGTACGACATATTGAGATAAAAGCGCGTGGATTGTCGCGAAATATTTTCGCGGGCGAATACCATTCGGCTTTTAAAGGACGCGGTATGGCGTTCTCCGAAGTTCGGGAATACCAGTATGGCGACGATATGCGCGATGTGGACTGGAACGTAACGGCACGTTACAATCGACCCTACGTGAAGATCTTTGAAGAAGAGCGCGAACTCACCGTGATGCTGTTGATTGACGTGTCCAAAAGTTTGACTTTCGGTACGCGCACGATGATCAAACGCGATATGGTGGCCGAAATTGCCGCCACGTTGGCCTTTTCGGCCATTCAGAACAACGATAAGATCGGCGTGATCTTCTTTTCGGACGAAGTGGAAAAATTCATTCCTCCTAAAAAAGGGAGAAAACATATCTTGTTTATCATCCGCGAGATTTTGGGCTTTGAACCGGAAAAATCGGGTACCGACATCGGGTTGGCGCTGCGTTACATGACCAACGCCATCAAAAAAAGATGTACGGCTTTCCTGATATCGGATTTTATTGACACGGAAGATTACAAACAGGCGTTGCGCATCGGGAATCGTAAACACGATGTGGTAGCCATACAGGTTTACGACCACCTGAGCACAGAACTCAAACCCGTAGGGCTGATGAAAGTGAGAGACCCCGAAACCGGCGCCGATATGTGGATTGATACGTCATCGAATAAAGTGCGCAATCATTACCGCACGTGGTGGGATAAACGCCAGACGGAGATGAACAACACCTTCCGGCAAAGCCGGGTGGACAGCGTTTCGGTTTCCACGGAAGACGATTACGTGAAATCGTTGCTGCAACTGTTTAAGCAAAAGAGATAAAGAAACATTACGTGAGAAAATCCATTCATAACCCTTTGCGAAGCATGGCAATTTTTGTTGCCGTGTTATTTATATCGTCTTTTGGAACGGTATCGGCGCAAAAAGCATCGGCACGTGCTACGGTTGAACCCTCGGAAATTATGATCGGGCAGCAGGCTATGATCAACCTGCAGGTGATCACTCCGAAAGAGAAAACCATCCAATTTCCCGTGTACGAAAAAGAAATTGTGCCCGGAGTTGAGGTGCTCACGATGTTGAAACCCGATACCCTGATCGAGAACAACGTGATGACGTTGAATTTTAAATACATCGTCACTTCTTTCGATTCCACGCTGTACAACATTCCGCACATCCCGGTTTTTGACGGAACGGACACCATCTTTTCCAATTCTTTCGGTTTAAAAGTAACCTCGCCGGTTTTGAAAGATTCCACCGTGGCTTATCTCGAAAAACTGAAATCGAAACAAACCGATTCCATAGATTTCAACCAACTTCAGCTAAACGACATCAAGCCGGTTCAGAAACCGCCGTTCGTATGGACGGATTATCTGTGGGTTTTGTGGTTGTTGCTGGGTTTGTTGTTGCTGGCCGCCCTCATTGTGACCATCGTTTATCTGGCGTTAAAGAAAAAACGCAAGGGATATTTCTTTACGCCTCCGCAGGTTCTTCCGCCGCATGTGAGAGCTATTCAGGCGTTAGACAGGCTGAAATCCGAGAAACTGGGGCAGCAGGAAGGCCGGGAAAAAGAATATTACACCAAAATAACCGATATTTTGCGTTACTATTTGTTTGAACGCTACGGCATGCAGGCGATGGAAATGACATCGGGTGAGATATTGAATGAAATTCGGAAATACGCCGAAGCCGATTCGGTTCATGAGAATCTGAAGCAAATTTTATCTACTTCCGATTTGGTGAAATTCGCGAAATACAAACCCTATGCCGATGAGAATGATTTAAGTATGATGAATGCCTATTTCGTGGTGAATCAAACACGACAACCCGATCCTGTTTCAGAAAATAAGGAAGTGAAAAGTAATGATAATGAAATATGACTATCGTATTGTTTACCTAAATCAATTGCCACGGCTTTCAAGCCGTGGATAGCTGATTAGGAGTTAACAAAGGCTTTAGCCAAAATAACAAAAATGCCCTATCTGAGAATATATATACATTTGGTCTGGAGAACTAAAAATCACAGACAAGTGTTTACCTCTCCCGAATCAAGACAAATGATTTGGGCGCACATGAGAGAAAATGCGAAAGAAAAAGGGATTTTTGTTGATGTGATCAGTGGCTATACAGATCATTGTCATTGCTTAATTTCTTTGGGGACAGACCAAACGATACAAAAGGTTGTGCAGTTGCTCAAAGGTGAGTCTTCTCATTGGATAAATAAAAATGAAGAAATGAAACAATTTATTGGGAATCAAAAGTTTGAATGGCAGGATGAGTATTTTGCCGTATCGGTTTCCGAGTCAATTGTTGGTAAAGTGAGAGAATACATTAATAATCAGGAGACACATCATAAAAAGAAAACGTTTCAAGAGGAATACGACGAATTTATCACGAAATATAAATTCAGTCAAACATATGATGGTGATAGGGAATTTGGCTAAAGCCTTTTCCTAACTCCACCTGATCCCACGCCTTGAAAGGCGTGGCAATTGGTAATTGATAGAAAAATTAAAAGAAGAAATCGAAAAAAATGATAGATAGACGGTAAGATGGTAAGATTTAAATATAACTTAAAAGTCTTGTAGTCTAACAGTCTAATAGTCTAAAAATATGCAATTCGCTCATCCCACATATTTATATTTGCTGCTTGTTCTTGTGCCGCTTATTGCCTGGTACATCATTCGCCTGTCGAAGACGCAGGCGACGTTTAAACTGGCATCCACCGGCGCTTTCAAAGGAATGAAGAAAAGCTTCAGAGTGTACATGCGGCATCTGCCTTTTTTGCTGCGTTTGCTGGCCATAGCTGCGATTACTATCGTGATCGCCCGTCCGCAGGCGGTGAACAGTTGGGAAGAAACGGAAACGCAGGGAATTGACATCGTGCTCGCGCTGGACGTTTCGGGCTCCATGCTGGCGCAGGATTTACAGCCAAACCGTATTGAAGCGGCCAAAAAGGTGGCTGCCGAATTTATTACGGATCGAAAAAACGATAAAATCGGCCTGGTAATCTTTGCCGGAGAGAGTTTCACGCAATGCCCGCTGACAACCGATCACAAAGTGTTGTTGAATTTGTTGAAAGACGTGAACTTCGGGTTGATCGAAGACGGAACCGCTATCGGGTTGGGACTGGCCAACAGTGTAAACCGGGTGAAAGACAGTGAATCGAAGTCGAAAGTGGTGATCCTGCTGACGGACGGCACCAACAACCGCGGCCAAATTGCGCCGCTCACCGCGGCCGATCTGGCACGTTCCTACGGAATAAGGGTGTACACCATCGGTGTTGGTACAAAAGGAATGGCGCCTACGCCCGTTCAAACACCTTTCGGAATGCGCATTCAGAATATGCCGGTGGACATTGACGAAAAAACGCTCACGGAGATCGCTTCCATTACCGGAGGGCAGTATTTCCGCGCAGTAGATACCGAAGGGTTGCGCACCGTGTACCGGGAAATTGATCAGATGGAAAAATACCTAATCAGCGTACAAAACGTTACGCGAAAGCAGGAATTGTTCCTTCCGTTCGCGCTTCTCGCACTGGGTTTGGTGTTGATTGAGCTTATTTTGCGCCGGACGTGGTTGAGGAATATTCCGTAAATGACAAGCAGGCGGGGAAATAAAGTTTGAGAACAAATTTATTATATCAATATTGATTATTACAAAAAAAGCTAAAAGCCTATAGCTGATAGCGATAGCAAAAGAAATATGTTTCGATTTGAAAATCCTGAATTTCTGTATCTGTTCATAGCGTTGCCTTTTTTGGTTGCGTTATACGTTTGGCTGAACATCAGAAAACGGAACGATGTGAGAAAAATGGGAACCCTTTCGTTGTTGAAAGAGATGATGCCCGAGCTTTCGCTCAAACGTTCGTATCTGAAGTTTTGGCTTATTTTTGTGGCGCTGAGCGTGGGAATTGTCATGATTGCGCGCCCACAATTCGGCACGAAAGTGGAAACGGTGCAGAAAAAAGGGATTGAGTTGGTTATCGCCATAGACGTATCGAACTCCATGCTGGCGCGCGACATTGCGCCAAACCGGTTGAGCCGCGCCAAACAGCTGCTGACACGCATTATTGACGAACGCAAGGAAGATCAGGTAGCTCTGATCGTTTTCGCCGGCGAAGCTTTCGTTCAAATGCCGATGACCTCCGACACGCAATCGGCGAAGCTTTTTCTGAACACCATTGACCCCAGCCTTGTTCCCGTGCAGGGCACAGCGATAGCCGATGCCATTGATCTGGGCGTAAACTCATTCACGAGCGAAAAGGATGTTGACAAAGCCATAATCGTCATCACGGACGGGGAAGATCACGAAGGGAATGCGGTGGAAGCTGCGCAAAGCGCATCGGAGAAAGGGATCATGGTCAATGTGGTCGGCATCGGATCGCCCGAGGGAACGCCCATTCCCCGCGAGGAATACGGGAACGATTTTAAAACCGATAACCAAGGCAACGTTGTGGTCTCCAAACTAAACGAACAAATGTGTAAAGACATCGCGCAAGCCGGCAAAGGACTATACGTGCAGGCCGATAACAGCAACAATGCGCTGCGCGCACTGCAATCGGCGCTGGACAAACTCCAGACAAAAGACACGCAAAGCCTTTCGTATTCCGAATACGACGAGAAATTCCCGTTCTTTGCATGGATTTTGTTGGCGTTGCTGATCGTCGAGGTATTGATTTACGACAAGAAAAACCCGTTATTCAAAAACATCCATCTTTTCAAATGAAACGCAGAATAAAATATGGCTTGCTTGCCCTTTTGCTGGTCTTTTCCGTGTCGGTATCGGCGCAGAAAAACGTACGTGCCGACGTCAGAAAAGGTAACAAAGCCTACGATAAACAAAAATATAACGAGGCATTGCAGTTTTATCAGAATGCCATCAAAGAAAATCCGAAATCGCTCGAAGCCAATTTCAATGCGGCTAATGCCCTTTACCGGCAAAAAGATTGGGATAAGTCTATGGAGCAGATGAACCATTACCTGATGCTCGAGAAAGAAAATCCCGCCAAGATGTCGGCTGCGTGGCACAACATCGGCAACGCGCTGTTGCAGAAAAAAGAGATCGAAAAATCAATTGAGGCCTATAAAAACGCACTCCGACTAAATCCCAACGACGAGGAAACCCGTTACAACCTGGCCGTGGCGCAGAAGATAAAACAAGATCAGGATCAGGACAACAGCAGCAGTAATCAGGACAAGGATAAGCAGCAACAGCCGCAAAATCAGGATCAGAATCAGCAACAGCAACAACAGCCGCAAAATCAACAAAATCGGGATCAGCGCGCCGAACAACAGAATGCGCCTGAACAGATGTCGCAAAGCAACGCGCGACAGATTTTGCAGGCCATAGAGCAAGACGAGAAAGAAACGCAGGAAAAAGTGCAGCAAATTAAAGCGCAGGAACGCCAGCAACAGGCACAGGAAAACAGACGGCAAAACAAAGATTGGTAACAAAACAGCAAAAAATGAAACGTTTTTTGAATAAAATACACAGGACAAGCCTTTTTATCGCGATGTTGGCTTTGCTGGGAACGGTTACGGCGCAGGCGCAGGTAACTTTCCGGGCATCGGCGCCGGGCACCGTGGTCAACGGGCAGCAATTCCGCTTGACTTACACCTTGAACAAAGAGGGGAAAGACCTCCGCTTGCCTTCCGATATGAGCGGCTTCGATATTCTTTTTGGGCCATCGGTTTCCCAAAGCTACAGCTCGCAGACGATAAACGGTAAAACCACGTCGGAGAGTTCGGTGTCGTACACGTACATCCTGATGCCGAAAAAAGAAGGCACGTTTACCATTGGCGCGGCTTCCATTAATGTGGACGGCGCCAATTACAAATCGAACGCCGTAAGCGTGAAAGTGATCGCCGAAAGCCAGGTTCCCAAAAGCCAGTCCGGCAATAACGGAGGTGGGCAATCCAATTCCAATCAGGGCACGGCAGCGGCGCCCAATGTAAAGTCAACCGATGCTTTTATCCGGGCTATCGTATCGAAAAGCAATATTTACGAACAGGAAGGTTTTACCGTAACTTTCAGGCTATACACAACGTTGAACGTTACCGATTTGGGCAAAATACAATTCCCCGAATTTGAGGGATTTATGGTTGAGGAGGTGGATTTGCCGGTGAACCAGCAAATGCGTATCGAAAACTTTAACGGACGCAATTATTACACCGCCGATCTGCGCAAAACGTTGCTTTTCCCGCAGCGTTCGGGAAAAATGACCATTCCGAGCGGACGTTTGGAAATGGTATTTTCCGTTCCCTCGGGAAGAACGGTGGATAGTTTCTTCGGATCGCAGGAGGTGAATGTGGATGTGAAAAAGGCTTTGATCACCAATCCGGTTACGCTGGATGTGAAACCGCTTCCGGCAGGGAAACCCGATACGTTTACGGGCGCCGTAGGGCAGTTTACCTTCAGGCCGAGCATCACCACGCAGCAAACGCGCGCCAACGAGCCGGTAACCATCACGCTCGACATATCGGGTACGGGAAACCTGAAATTGATCCAAAACCCGAAAGTGGAATTCCCGTCGAATTTCGAAACTTATGACCCAACGGTCAATAACAACGTGCAGGTAACCACAAACGGCCTGACCGGTACCCGAAAGGTTGAATATTTGTTCATCCCGCGCTACGAAGGGAAATACACCATCCCGCCCATCGCTTTCTCATATTTCGATCTGGGAAGCAAAACGTATAAAACCGTGAAATCGCCCGAGTACAACCTGCAAGTCGCCAAAGGCGATCCCAGCAAGGCGAATGCTGCGAATTACGTAAATCAGCAAAACGTGGAAGTGGAACAGGACATTCGCTTCCTGAAAACGCATGCGCCGGTTTACAAGTCGAAAAACAGTTATTTCACGGGTTCGCCGGGATATTGGCTGTGGTATGCGATCCCGTTGGCGCTGCTCATCGCGTTTTACATCGTTAACCGCAAGCAGGCGAAGCAAAACGCCAATATCGCCTTACTGCGCAACAAACGCGCCAATAAAGTGGCAACCAAACGGTTGAAGGTGGCCGAAAAATATTTGAAAGAACACAACAAGGAGCCGTTCTACGAAGAAGTGCTGCGTGCCTTGTGGGGATATTTCAGCGATAAGCTTTCGATCCCGGTAGCGCAATTATCGCGCGAAAATGTAGGAGCGGAACTTGCGAAACACGGCGTCGGCGAGGGACTGATCGCGCAGTTTATGCGTATTCTGGACACCTGTGAGTTTGCCCGTTATGCTCCGGCAGAGTCCGATGCGGCAATGGATAACCTGTATAACGAAACGGTGGATGCCATCGGCAATATGGAGAATCAGTTGAAATCAGCTAAAAACGGAAACAAATAAAATGAAAACGAAGCTAATATTTATCGCTATAGCAATTTTCGGTGTCTTGTCGGTTGCGATGCCTGTTGCCGCGCAGACGAAATCAAGCGCCGATGCCGCTTCGGAAGCATACCGCGCGGGCGATTTCAAAAAGAGCATCGAATTATACAACGGAATCGTTGCTCAACGTCTTTCCGAAGGCGAGGAGTCGGCAGAGATTTATTACAACCTGGGAAACGCCTATTTTCGCGACAACCAACTCGCCGAAGCCATCCTTTATTACGAACGCGCGCTGCTGCTGAATCCCGGCGACAGCGATATACGCCATAACCTGCGGTTCGCGCGCACGCGCATCGAAGATAAAATTGATACTTCGGGCAGTTTGTTCCTCACCAACTGGGTGAACAGCATTCAAAACAGGTTTAACTCCAACACGTGGGGGAGTGTTGCTGTTGTTTTGTTCATCCTTTTTCTGTTGTGCGTAGGCGGCTACTTGTTTCTGCGTGTGCTGTGGATAAAAAAGGCGGCTTTCTATACCGGGATCGTCGTTTTCGCGCTGATGATCGTTGCCAATCTTTTTGCGTTCAGACAAAAAAACCTGCAAATTGACCGGAACACCGGTATCGTAATGGCGGCCGCCGCCTCTATTCGCACCTCTCCCGACACGAACAGCAAAGAGCTGTTTCAGCTACATGCCGGCACAAAAGTGAAGGTTAAAGACACCGACGGAAACTGGTACGAGATAGAGATCGCGAACGGGAGTGTGGGCTGGATACCCAAAGAAAACGTAGAAATTATATGAACGAAACCATTGATAAATTCCTTCCGTTGGAGCGAAAGTTGTTTTTCGCGCTCAACGGAAGCGATTCTGTTTTCTGGGATAACGTGTTTTGGACATACAGCGGACGATTCATTTGGATTCCGCTGTTCGTATTTTTGCTCTTCCTGTTTTTCTACAAAACACCCCGGAAAGAAGCTATTTTAACGGCTGTGTTTTTCGTGCTGCTCTTCGTAGTTTGCGACCAGGTGTCTTCATCGGTTTTCAAACCGATTTTTCACCGTTTCCGCCCCACGCACTATCCCGGTTTTGAGAACATGGTGGATATCGTAAACGGATACACCGGTGGACGTTACGGTTTTATTTCGGGGCACGCAACCAACAGTTTCGGGTTGGCCGTGTTTGTGTCGCTTGTTCTTCGCAACAAATGGGTTACGCTTGCTACGCTCTTGTGGGCAACCGTCAACAGTTATTCCAGAATCTATCTGGGCGTGCATTTTATCTCTGATATTTTGGCCGGAGCGATCGTGGGAATGCTTATTGCCATCTTGTTGTATGAGCTTTATGTTTGGATAAGATACAAGTACTATCATGTTGCCGCAAGCGCGAAAAGACGCTCGGTTTATTCCCGCGAACACGCCAAAGCCGTTGCCCTGTTCATTCCCGCGTACATTCTGCTTATTATTGTTTTCAGTTCACTGTTGGTATCGTTGCCGCATTAATCGGATTCAGAACACAAAAAGAAACTTTTTTGTAATTTTTTCGACTAAATAATTGGTTATATATAAACTTTTCCGTAAGTTTAAGGCGCAATATTAAACAAACGATTTATTAATCATAAAAAATTAAAAAGCCATGGCAAGAACGATTACGTTTAATGAATTAAGAGCGTTGAAAGACAAACTCCCTGATGGTAGTATCCATCAAATAGCGAAGGAATTAGGGTTGGAAATAGAGACCGTTCGTAACTATTTTGGTGGATACAATTACAAACAAGGCAAAAGCGTGGGTATCCATATTGAGCCGGGGCCAAATGGAGGCATCGTAGTTTTAGACGATACTACGATCTTTGATAAAGCATTGAGCATATTGGGAATGAAAGATTATCCCGAACCTGTTGAAGAAGAAGTGGAAGAAGATTCAGCGGAATAAGGTTGTAAACTTTTAAGAATCCAATATTGTTCTAACAAAAAGAAGAGTATTGGATTTTTACTTTTAAAACAGTAATCAAATGGAAAACGAAAAAAAAGATACCACTCACAACGATGAACTGGTAACGGTTGCAATACATACCTACGAAAAAGCCCAAATTCTGAAGTCTATCCTCGAATCGCAGGATATTCAGGCCGAAATAAGCAACGTGAACATCATTCAGCCCAATCCGGCCGGAAATGTTCGTGTAAGAATCAATTCCAGCGATTTGCCAAGGGCTTTGTCGGTTATCGAAGGAGTTGACCTTTCGTACGAAGGCGACACCGATGAAGAAAAACGCAAACAGATGGAAAAACAAATCCGGAATGAAATTCTTATTCCCGTGGATTTTTCCGATTATTCCATGCGGGCATGCGAATTCGGTTTTCGCCTTGCCAAAGATATGGATTGCTCCGTGAAACTGTTGCATGCCTTCTTCTCTCCCTATTATCCGGCAGCAATGCCTTTCGGCGACTCATACACCATTCAGGCTCCCGATGAAGACCTTTACAAAGAGGTTCACAACAAGATGAAACAGCAAATGGAGAAATGGGTAGAGAGCCTGAAGGCTAAAATTGAATCGGGGGCATTGCCCGCTATTGTTTTCTCATACCTGCTTCAGGAAGGATTACCGGAAGAAGAGATCATGAATTACGCCAAAAAAATGCATCCCATGGCTATTGTTATGGGTACGCAGGGCAATAACGAGAAAGAAATAGACATCATCGGAAGCGTTACCGCCGAAGTGATTGAAGGATGCAAAACGCCGGTTTTTGCCATTCCCGATAAAGCGCCGCAAAAGTACCTGAGCCAGATGAAAAAAATCGGTTTTCTCACCAACTTCCGCGAACGGGAATTTGCGGCGATTGACCGGTTAATGAAATTCATCGGGAACTATCCCATCAAAATGTACATTATCCATGTGAACAGGAAAGAAGATGTGTGGGACGAAATTAAATTGTCGGGCATCAGCAATTTTCTGAAAGAAAAATATCCGTCGCTGGAAATGGAATATAAGTTGATAGATAGTCCCACCGAACGGCTGGAAGTGATCATTGATAAATTCGTAACGGAAAACGATATAGACATGCTTTCCATGTCGAGTTCCAGGAGGAACATTTTTGCCCGTATGTTTAACCCCGGGTTGGCGCGCAGGGTGATCTTCCACTCCGAAACGCCCCTGTTGGTGTTGAAATCATAGTAGCTGCGCAACATTCCTGTTGCAATAAAAAAGGTTTCGCTGTCCGGCGAAACCTTTTTTTATATCAATCTGTTGGCTGAATCTTATTTGATGCCCAGTTTGGTTTTTACTGCTGCGGTAATGTTTTCCGACGAGTTGTTTACATAAACAATAGGTGAATTCATCGTTGCAACATCAAATACAAATGCGTAGCCTTTTTCATCGCCCACGGCTTTGATGGCATCACCGATTTTCTTATTCACCGGCTCCAACAACTTTTGACGCAGTTCGTTGAATTCCTGTTGGCTGGTTTGTGCAAATTGCTGGTAACGTTCCTGAAGTTGGCCCAGTTCTTTTTGTTTGTCCTGTTTCACGGCTTCGGAGGTGGTAGTTGATTCGGCTAATTTTGTGAATTCTTCCAATTTCTTCGTGTATTCCGTTTCCAGAGCCTGTGCATTCTTTTGTATTTCCGTTTGCTTGGTGTTGAGCTGGGTTTCAATCCCTGAAAGCTCGGGCATTGCGTTGAATACTTCCTGCGTATTGATGTATGCCAGCTTTACATTTTGAGCAACAGCCGCCAGAGGAGCTATCGCGAAAAATAAGATAATTAATTTTTTAAGCATAGTAGTTTCTTTAATTATAGATTAATAGAATAATTCTGAAAAATAAGTTGCAAAGATAGTTATTTATTCGGGAAACTCAAATTTCCCCGGCGTAAGTGCATTAAAATTTGCATGTTGCCATCCGAAACACCGAAGGTGAAGATTTCCCGATCGTTAATAACCTAATTTTGCCAATACCTGATCGCTGATGTCAATTTCGGGTGAGGCGAAAATAACCGACGTTGCCGAAGCCCTGTCAATGACCAGCATGTAGCCGGCTGCTGCCGAAATATCTTTCACCGCATTGTAAATGTTATCCTGGATAGGTTTCATAAAAGCTTCACGACGTTTGAAT
The DNA here is from genome assembly GCA_028698105.1 of Petrimonas sp. Classification (GTDB taxonomy): domain Bacteria; phylum Bacteroidota; class Bacteroidia; order Bacteroidales; family Dysgonomonadaceae; genus JAQVEB01. Next base: position 13,827 of record JAQVEB010000026.1, read on the forward strand.
AGCTCGCCTTCCGGGCCAAAATACTTGTTACGGAGCGTTTGCACATCCTTCTCTTTGGCCACGATGGCATTCTCACGTTGTGTTTTCTGGCTCGCACTAAGCTTGCTCAAATCTGCCTGATATTGCTTGTACATATTTTCCACTTCTTTTGCCGAAGCGTCCACTTCCTTTTGCCATTGCTGCGAGGTGGTTTCCAGTTGTTTATTTGCATTTTCGTAAGCGGGAATATTTTTCAGGATATATTCCATATCTATTAATGCATATCTCTGCGCATAAGTGCTGCTAAGAGCCAATGTTAAGAATAGTCCGATGATAAAAAATGTCTTTTTCATTTGTTCGTATATTTATTTGTACTGTTTATACAGACGGTAAAGAACTGCTTTCGTTTACAAATAAGGTGCTAAATATTGTTAAACACTTTTTTTGCTTATCGTATTGGTTATCGCATGTTTCAGAGAGTTTTTCAGGCTCTGTAGTAACTTGTCCCCATCAATCCCATCAATCTCCTTCAATCTTCTTCAATCTTCTTCAATCTCCTTTTCAACCTTAAAACTCCTGCCCGATAATAAAGTGGAACTGGCTGCCGCTATTCTGGCGGCTTCCGTTAATCGGATCGAAACCGTAAGCCCAGTCAATACCCATTAACCCGATCATCGGCAAGAAAATGCGTGCTCCCACACCCGCAGAACGTTTCAGATCGAACGGGTTAAAGTCGCTGAGGTTACGCCATGCGTTACCGGCTTCGAGGAAAGCCACGCCGTAAATGGTGGAATTCGGTTCCAGAATAAACGGATAACGTAATTCGAGGCCGAAACGTGTATAGGCTCTGGCCTGTGTGGCAATGGAGTTGTTCTCGTATCCGCGCAGGGCAATGTTCTCGGTGGCAAACGAGCTGGAATATCCGCTCATGCCGTCGCCACCCACGTCAAATGTTTCAAAAGGCGTAAGTTTATCTTTGGTGTAATATCCCAGGATTCCGAATTCTGCGCGCGTGGCAACAACCGGCGTGCGCTTAATTCCCTGCGTGAGCGGGGTGAAGGTACGCATCTTCAGTTTCCATTTGTGGTATTCGTTCCATTTGTATTTGGCGGCGTCGTTATAGGCGATCGCCGCGTAATCTTTGCCGTCGAATGCCGAGAACGGCGGCGTGGCGCTCACGTTCAACGTGAATTGCGAACCCACACGCGTGTAGATGGGATTGTCAATGGAGTTGCGCGAAAGCGTGAGGTTCAATGAGACGCTGTTGCTCACCCCGGTTTGGAACGGGAAATAGTTCCAACTCCAGTTTTTAAGCCCGTAGCGTTGATAGCCCAATTCGCCCTGCAACATAAAATAATCGTCCGGCCAATTCAAGCGCTTGCCGTACCCGATGGAGACGCCCAGCATGTTGAAAACCTGATTGGGATCGGAGGCGTATGCCGCCATATCCTGATAATCATAACCATAACCACCATAACCACCGTAGCCGCCATAACCGTAGCCGCCGTAGCCGCCATAACCATAAGGGCTGTACATGCTGTAGTACGGGTTATTATACATGTTGTAGTACGAATTCTGCGAATAATAGTTTTGGTTGAGTCCCGTGTATCTGGAATAATATGCGCTTACCGAGAAGTTGTTTGGGCGTGCCCCGCCAAACCACGGTTCAATGAACGAAAACTGGTAAGACTGGTAATATCGTCCGTTGGTTTGTGCACTTAATATCAGCGTTTGGCCTTCTCCCTGCGGGATAATTCCTTTGTATGAACCGGGGTTTATGAGGTTTTTAAGCGAGAAGTTGTTTAGTTTCAAGCTTAGTTTCCCAACCAGTCCGGTTACCCCCCAACCGGCGGAAAACTCAATCTGGTCGTTTCCTTTGGAAGTTAACGGATAACCGATGTCCACGGTTCCGTCATCGAAGTTGGGCGTAATGTCCGGTTGCAGGTTTTCGGGATCGAAATGGCCTGTTTGCGCCAGTTCGCGGATGGAGCGGATCACATCTTCCTGACTATAAACGGCGCCGGGCTTCGTGCGCAACTCACGGCGCACAACGTCTTCGTACAAACGGTCGTTCCCCTGAATAACCACACGTTTTATCGTGGCCTTGGGGCCTTCGGTTACGCGGAGTTCCAGATCAACGGAATCGTTTTCGATGTTGATCTCAATCGGATCAATGTTGGAAAAGAGGTAGCCGTTGTTTTTGTAGAGATTCACCACGGCATCATCATCGCTCAACAAGCGGTTTTGCAGCTTCTTTTGGTTGTAAACATCGCCCGGAGACATGTTGAGCGTGCGGTTCAGGTCGTAAGAATTATACACGGTATTCCCCACCCAGTTCAGTGAACGGATGTGGTACAACGGGCCTTCGTTAACTTGAATATCTATGTTTACGGTTTTATCGTCGTGCTTATAAACCGTGTCGGAGATAATTTCGGCATCGCGGTATCCCAGCTCGTGGTATTTACCGAGGAGGTTCTTTTTATCGCCTTTGTATTCCTCTTCCACAAATTTTTTGGTACGGAAAAGGTTGATCAGCTTGCCTTTTTCGTTGGTCTTTTTCATTGCCCACTCGAGCTTGTTGTCCGAGATGGCTTCGTTGCCTTCAATGTTGATCTTGTTTACCTTGATCTTTTCTTTCTTATCTACGGCAATCTCAAGGATCACCTGGTTTTTGCCCGAACCATCGGGTTTTTGGTTGATGGATACTACCGCATCGCCAAAACCCTTTTCATCGAAATAGCTCTTGATGATGATTTTAGCTCTGTCAATTTGAGGCTGGGTAATCTGGTTTCCCTTTACCATCCCAATTTTTTTGTCAATATCGTCGCGTTCACTCTTCTTCATGCCCACATAGTTGATGTCTGAAATACGGGGGCGGTCTGTGAGCCTGATTTCCAGCCAAACGCTGTCGCCTTCAATTTTATCGGCAAGTATTTTGATGTCGGAGAAAAGGCCCTGTCTCCAGAATCTTTCCACGGCGTTTGTGATCTCCGGCCCGGGAATGCTGATCTTATCACCCTTTGCCAATCCCGCAAACCCGATGAGCGTGAAAGTCTGATCCTGGTACATGGTGTTTTCGACACCGGTAACCCGAATGTCGGCAATGGTGTATTTTTTCGGGGTATCCGAGTAATTTATCACGGGCGTTTCGCCGGAGGGCGGCGGTGCAACCTGCGATCCGGTAACGGGAGGAGTGTAACGGAGGCTGTCTTTCGTTTGCGTATCCCTGTTTTGCGGGATGGTAACCTGGGCGAAAGAAGCCGCCTGAAAAAGGAATAAGAGTATAATTGCTAAATGAAATGTTCGTTTCAACATTGTTCTTCTTTTACGTTATCGCACTTGTAATGTGTTCGTGTGTACTTACGATGATCGTGTTTATTTTATGCGTACTCAAGATATTACCCGGCATCAATTGCCGCGGCTTTCAAGCCGTGGATAAATGGATGAAAGTTGAATTGGCTTTAGCCAAAATTTTTCAAAACCTGGGTTAAAGCCTTTCCGACAGCCACGGCATAAATGGCGCGGTAATTGATAAAACCTTATTGGGTAAAACATAGGGTATTCATATTATTTTTATAATTTTTCCGATTCTATTTGTTCGCTTGTCTTACCGAAGCGGCGTTCACGATTTTGGTAATCGAGAATGGCGCCGTAAAG
>JAQVEB010000027.1 GCA_028698105.1 Petrimonas sp.
CGGGCCGTTTTTATCGTCGGCGTTTGTCAGCGCAAAAGCATCCGAAGGAAGATCATCAAAAAACTGTTTCTTCACGTTCCGGTATTCCAGCATATTTTTATGATAATCCAGATGATCCTGCGTGAGATTGGTGAAAATCCCACCCTCGAATTTCAGTCCATGAATGCGTTTCTGATGAATGGCATGCGAGCTTACTTCCATAAAGGCGTGAGAACAGCCTGCATCCACCATTTTGCTGAGCATTGAGTTCAGGTGAATGGGATCGAGTGTGGTATGCGTTGTGGGGTATTTCTCATCGTTTACGTAATTGCTGACGGTGGACAATAAACCGGCTGCGTAACCGTGATGACGGAACATGCTGTAGAGCAACGTGGCGATGGTTGTTTTGCCGTTGGTGCCCGTAACGCCGATCAGTTTTAGCTTTTGTGAAGGATTACCATACCATTGCGAAGCGATCTGAGCCAGCGCAACAGCGCTATCCTTCACCTGAACATAAGTGACTTTCGAGAAATATTCTTCGATCATGGGTTTGTCATACACAACCACTGCGGCTTCCTGTTCAATAGCCTTACCGATGTACGCATGCCCGTCGGTGCAAATTCCTTCCACAGCCACGAACAACGATCCGGCAGCTACCTGCCGTGAATCCGACGTAATGGCGGAAACCTCCACATTGTTATCTCCTTTTACCGAAATTACGTTACAATCGGCTATCAGTTTGCTCAGTTCCATATCTGTTTATTTTATTGTAATACAATGCTTATTGTGGTTCCTTTCACGATTTTTGCCCCGGGATTGAACGATTGCGCGGTTACTTTTCCCGCGCCGGTCAAATTTACCCGCAGCCCGTTTTTTTCGAGCAAATACACGGCATCGCGCGCACCCATTCCGAGCACATTGGGAACAAGATTATTATTGAGTTTCAAGTCTTGCGACTTATAGGTGAGGCTGTCGTATTTTATTTGCACCCATTCTGTTGCAGAATTAAAGCTTTTCGGGCTGAAACCGAGGGCAGCCATTACGTCCTCACTCCTGTCGCGATTCCCGTTTTTAAGCAACGGCGCTTTCTGCAACGTAGAATCAATTTTGCAGTCGGCAGGCGTGAGCCGCGCATGCTGAATGTAGGTTTGCTCCGCAATGTTTTTGAAAACGACTCCCGTCATGCCGCCACCGGAAGGGTAGCCGATCCTCGGTTTTCTGATGCCCACAAAACACGTGTACTGCGGGTTATCTGCCGGAAAATAGCCGCAGAACGAAACATAGTGCCCGCTGTATCCCCCACCCGAAGCCACCTGGGCGGTACCCGTTTTTCCGGCAATGGGAAAATAATTCGATTCCACCACCTTACCCGTTCCTTCGGTGATCACGCCTTCGAGCATGCGTTTTATTTGCATCAGCGTGGTATCGCTGCACATTTTTTCGTTCACCACTTCGGCATTTTTCATCTGCACCACTTTGCCGTTTTTCATCAACGCTTTTGTGATGAAAGGTTTGATCATTTTTCCGCCATTGGCAATGCCATTGTAAAACATGAGGATGTAGATGGGAGGAATTTGTGTTTCGTAACCGAAAGACATCCAGGGAAGCGTGGTTTTTGACCAGTAATTTTTTTTGTCGTCGGGGAAACGGATCACCGATGTTCCTTCGATACCGCTAAGCGGTACATCCCATTTCAACTGTTTACGCAAGCCGATCCGATCAATGGCTTCCACATATCTTTCGGGATCATGCTCGTAACCTTTCAGCACGATTTTGCTCATCACAACGTTCGAAGAAATCTCAATGCCTTCGGCAACCGTTAAATAACCACGGTCGCGTCCCTGACGCCAATAATGGTCGTAAACCGTTTTTCCTTTGTATTGGAATACGCCGGTGCCCACAAAAAACGAATCGCGCGGATTAACTACGCCGTCCTCCAGCGCAGCCATCACGGTAACGGTTTTAAATGTTGAACCCGGTTCGTTCATGTACGAAAATGCGTTAGGGTTTCCTTCGTAATACGCGCCGTTAGGCGTGCGGTCTAAGTTGGCAATGCCTTTAATTTCCCCTGTTTTCACTTCCATTATGATGGCCGTGCCCGATTCGGCTTCAGTTTCCATCAGTTTGGCGCGAAGCGCTTTCTCGGTAATATCCTGAATATCGGCATCGAGCGTGGTAACCACATCATAACCTTCCTGCGCCGGTTCTTCCACCACATCCATCCACTTTCCCTGGATTTTTTGGCGGTATTTCACTCCGGGAATGCCGCGAAGCAACGAATCGTACTTCAATTCCAATCCACTGGCTCCGCCTTTTTCTAAGTCTTTGTAAACACTTCCTACCGTGCGTGTGGCCAGATTACCGAACGGTTTTTTTCGCGCGTTCTTTTCTTCGGCAATCAGTCCGCTTTTATTCGATCGTTGATCCAGAAAAGGATACGTGCGTATTTCCTTTAGATCCACATACGATATATCGTCTTTTATGATGCGCACGTAGCGTGAGCGCAACCGGACTCTTTTGTCCACGCCGCGCGCTTTGTAATCGTTTATCAGGCGCTGCTCCTGCTCGCGCTGTTTCCATCCGGTCAGTATCACGTTACGATACTGGGCGGCGCTGCGGCTCGGGAATTTTTTTGCGAGTTGTTTGGAAAGGCTTTCCACATATTTATATAAGGTGTCTTTTTGCATGCCATCGGCCCAAAAATCCATATAAACGCTGTACAACGGTTCGCTGGTGGCAAGAAGTTTACCATCGTAAGTGTAAATATTCCCTCTGTTTGGCAGAATTACACGGTCTTTTATCACCGTTTCTTGCTCGCCTACTTCACGCCATTTTTTTCCTTCGGAAGAAAAAATAACTTTTCCCGCTGAAAAAATGATTAAAACGGCAAACAACAACAAAACCGATATGATGAGCCCGTATCGGGACATGATCGCTTTGTTGTTTACTTGTTTCTTTATCTGTTCCATTTGTCCGGCAAGTATTTTCTAATCTTTTTTTATCCTGTAAACAGGTTCATTTGAAACTTTCAGTTCCAACCCTTCTTTTTCTATCATTTTCTCAATCTCGGTTTGGCGGCTTGCTTCCGTGAGATTGGCCAATATGGTCAATGCTTCGTATTTTGCATCCTTCAGTTCGCGTTGCAGTCTTTCCACTTCCGACATTTTCTGCAATACCGTGTAGCGATGGCTGATGAAAACGAAAATAACGAGCAGCAAAATTGCGATGAAACGCATATTTTTCAGGAAAAAATCTTCCGTCAGCACGCTTCCACCGAAAACATGCACAAACGATTTTCGTATTTTGTCTAATTTCGGATTCATTTTTTTTGCTCTGTGACTGTTTTCTCCGCGATGCGAAGCTTAGCGCTTCTTGACCGCGGATTGTTTTTTTGTTCCTCTTCCGAAGGAATAATTACTTTTCGGTTGATTAGCTGGAAAGGTGTTATCACGTTGCCGAAAAAATCTTTTTCCACGTTGCCTTCCAAATTCCCCGACCGGAAAAAATTCTTTACCAACCGGTCTTCCAGCGAATGATACGAGATTACGCTCAACCTGCCGCCGTTTTTCAGCGCGGCAAGCGATTGGGTAAACATTTCGGCCAGCGCTTCCATTTCGTTGTTCACTTCGATGCGCAGTGCCTGAAAGGCTTGCGCCAGAATTTTCTTTTCCCTGTCTTTGTAAGTGTATGGCTCAAGCAGCTTTACGAAATCGTCCACGCGTGCTATGTCGCTTTCATTTCGGTATTTTACGATGGACGACGCTATTTTATTGGCATTTTTCAGCTCGCCATACAAGAAAAAAACGCGGGCCAACTGTTCTTCCGAATATTCATTGAGTATTTGCGCCGCGTTTTTCTGTGCCGATTGATTCATTCGCATGTCCAGGTCTCCGGGAAATCGAAACGAGAATCCGCGTTCGGGGTCATCAAAGTGGTGCGACGAAACGCCCAGATCGGCAAGAACGCCGTCTATCTGCTCCTCGCCGTAGTAACGCAAAAAATTCTTCAGAAACCGGAAGTTGCTTCGCACAAAAACGAATCGGTTATCGTCAATCCGGTTTGCGTAAGCCTGCACATCCTGATCAAAGGCGTACAACCGGCCTTTCGGCCCCAATCGGGCGAGAATTTCGCGCGAATGTCCGCCCCCACCGAAAGTAACGTCCACATACACCCCGTCCGGATGAATATTCAACCCATCAACACTTTCTTGCAGTAACGCCGGTGTATGATAAACTGCCATGTAAAAATAGTCTTGCAAACCTTTATTCCATCAGCCGCTGAATTTGAGCGGCAAAGTCTTCGGGCGAAACAAGCGGTTTATCCAGCTTTTCTTTTGCCCAAATCTCTATCGTATCGTCCACTCCCAAAAAACGCACATCGGAGTCAATACCAACCATTTGCAGGTATCTTTTTGAGATAAGAATCCGTCCGCTGGCATCCATTTCAAGTCTCTCGGCATCGAGCACGAACTGACGAAAAACCTGTTGTTGATCCTTGTTCCATTTGTTTAACCGGCTGCGCAACACCTCAATTTCCTTTTCCCAAACCGATCCGGGATACAGCACCAGACAATCCTGAAAAATATCTTTGCGGAGCACAAGAAATTCCTCTCCTGCGCTCTGCAAGCTTTTCCGAAAAACTGCCGGCACAAAAATGCGGCCTTTGGCATCGGTTTTAGCTTCGATATTTCCTAAAAATTGAATCATTTTCGCTTCGTTGTAGCTCATTTACAGATTTCAACGCTGTAAAATTACAAAATAATCCACTTTCCCCCACATTTCCACACAAAAACTTTTAAAAAAGTTATCAACAACATCGAAAAAAATCATATCTGCCTAATAATCATTTAATTTAGAACAGACGTTTATAAGTCGTTTTTCTTGTAAAACGTGGACTTTTTGTACAAACTCACCGGAAATTGAAAAAATTATCCATAAAAAATTGATAAATAGGCCGAATTATGCGATAGTTTTGTAAATTTGCACAACTTTGAGAACAAAAATAGAGTAAATGGAGACGAATCAGATTTTCAAGATTGATATTGATAACGTCCTGAAATCCAAAACCCCAAAACATTATAAAAAAATACCGAAGTTCGCTACAAACTACTTGAAGCGAACCGTGCATCAGGATGAAATAAACGATCTCATTGAACGTAACATAGACAAAGACGGCGTGGATTTTATGAACGCGCTGCTGGGCGAATTTAACTTGAAGCTGGCTATAAAAGGAGAAGAAAATATTCCTGCGGAAGGAAAGTTCGTATTTGCCTCCAACCATCCGCTCGGCGGAATGGACGGGATTTGCCTTTCCGCCTATCTGGGAACTAAATACAACAAGAAAATCAAATATTTGGTGAACGACGTGCTGATGTTTATCAAACCCCTGCAATCTATATTTGTTCCGATAAACAAATACGGCGGACAGGCAAAAAAATCGGCACAGTTGATTAACGAAGCCTTCGCTTCAGACAATCAAATCATTACTTTTCCGGCCGGACTTTGTTCAAGAAAACAAAACGGAAAAATAACCGACCTGGATTGGATGAAAAATTTTATCGTTAAAGCGGTGGAATTTAAAAGAGATGTTGTTCCGGTGCATTTCGAAGGTAAAAACTCGAACTTTTTCTACAATTTTGCCAATATCCGCAAAGCGACAGGCATGAAATTCAACATTGAGTTAATTTACCTGCCCGACGAAATGTTCAAAAATAAAAACCAAACCTTCACCATCACATTCGGCAAACCCATACCCTGGCAAACATTCGATAAATCGCGAACTCCTTCGGAGTGGGCCGATTATGTGAAACAAACCGTATATTCATTGAAATAGAAAATAAGGATGGAAAATATTATCGCCCCGATAAGCAAAGAGATACTAAAAAGTGAACTCGAACGCGTTCACAAAATGAGAGCGACAAACAAAGCCAACAACGAAATATACATCTTTACATACCACGACTCGCCCCTTTTGATGAAAGAGGTGGGCCGATTGCGCGAAATAGCCTTCCGCCACTATGGCGGCGGAACCGGACTGGAAGCCGATATTGACAAATATGACATCATGGAAAACCCATACCACCAACTCATTGTGTGGGATCCTGAAAACGAGGAGATACTCGGTGGTTACCGTTTTATTGCAGGCAATAAAGTGGATTTCGACGAAAACGGTAAACCAATGCTGGCTACGGCGCATCTGCTTAATTTCTCGGAAGATTTCATCCAAAATTATCTCCCAAAAACCATTGAACTGGGGCGCTCGTTCGTTTCGCTGGAGTACCAATCAACCCTGTTGGGCAGAAAAGGGATTTTCGCGCTGGACAACCTTTGGGACGGGTTAGGCGCCTTAACGGTAGTTGATCCGGAAATAAAGTATTTCTTCGGCAAAGTCACCATGTATGGGACATACAACAAGGACGCCCGCAACATGATCCTGTATTTTCTGAACAAGCATTTCCCTGACCACGATAAACTAATCGCACCCATTAGTCCGCTGGAGACGAATACCGATGTAAAACGGATGCAGGAACTTTTTCGCGGAAAAAATTTCAAAGAAGATTATAAAATCCTCAACAAAGAAGTCCGTCAGTTGGGGTATAACATTCCCCCACTGATCAACGCCTACATGGGGTTATCGCCCACGATGCGCTTCTTCGGCACGGCAATTAACGATGAATTCGGCGATGTGGAAGAGTCGGGTATTTTAATCGAAATTGACCAGATTCTCGAAGAGAAACGCATGCGGCACATCGAGTCGTACTTGCAGAGCAAGCCACCGAAACGATTTTTGATGAGGCTCCAACGCATTGTTTCAGGAAAAAAAAGAATAAAACTTCCCAAAAAGATAAAAAAAAGCAAGAAAAAGCAATCTTGAAACTCCTTCACCTCTAATACGTAATATTATCTGCCAAAACCAAACACCTTAAGAAGTAAAAACACCATATATTATTGTAATTTATACACTTAACCCCATAGTGCAAACGTTTGCATGTTAAAACCTTACGAATTATTGTTTTTTTATTTCATTCACATTTTATTCAATCTAATTTTGTACCGAGAGTGAAATTTGTGTGATATTGGTAAAACTTAACCATTCCTTGTATCGTAGAATGTAATTCCAATTGATTTTTAGAGAGTAAATTAATTTTAATCAGTTAATCTTATAATGTTCACAAAATGCATTTAAATTTAAAAAAAAGTATGAAAGCTTTTCTATTCGCAGTTTTAGGAATGCTAATGACCGTTTCGACTATCGCTCAAACGGGACAAATTAATGTAAGAGGAACCGTAAAAGATACCAAAGGCGAAGCCGTTATCGGCGCCAATATTCTTTTACAGGGAACTTCAACAGGAACTGTTACCGATATTGACGGTAATTTTACACTTCAGGCTCCAAGCAACGGTGTGCTCGAGGTGAGCTACATTGGTTACAAACCGCTGACAGTACCCATCAATAACCAGGCGAACCTGCAAATTGTTTTGCACGAAGATACCGAGTTGTTGGACGAAGTGGTGGTTATCGGTTATGGTACTGTTAGAAAAAACGACGCTACAGGCTCGGTTACAGCCATCAAGCCAGAACAGATGAACAAAGGCCTAACGGTAAATGCCCAAGACATGATCACCGGTAAAATTGCCGGGGTTGTGGTAACGCCAAACGGCGGCGCTCCGGGTGAAGGTGCAACCATACGGATTCGTGGTGGATCTTCATTAAATGCCAGCAACGATCCGTTAATTGTTATTGACGGTTTGGCCATAGATAACAACGGCATTCAGGGTGTATCCAACTTTTTGAGTACGATTAACCCGAATGATATTGAGAGCTTTACCGTTTTAAAAGACGCTTCCGCCACGGCCATTTACGGTTCCCGTGCATCCAACGGCGTTATCCTCATCCAAACAAAGAAGGGTATGGCGGGCATGAAGCCCACGCTTTCGTACAACGGTAATTTCAACATCAGTACGCCCCGAAATTATGTGGATGTAATGAACGGAGATGAATACCGGGACTACGTAAACAAGCTCTACGCCGGAGACGCTGAAATTATCGGTAAACTGGGACCCGAAAACACCAACTGGCAAAAACAAATTTACAGAACTGCCGTAGGCACAGACCATAACGTAAACGTAGCCGGAGGATTCAAAAATATTCCGTATCGGGCATCCGTTGGATACACCGGGCAACAAGGTATTATTAAAACATCTTCTTTCAATCGTTTTACAGGTGCATTAAGTTTGAACCCCTCTTTATTGGATGATGCCTTAAAAATCAATTTCAATTTGAAAGGAATGTACGTGAAAAACCGTTTTGCCGATACCGGCGCTGTTGGAAATGCCGTTCGTTTTGATCCAACTCACCCGGTGATGTCGGCCGAAGAACCTTTTGCTTCGCAAACGGAGGGTTATTATCAATGGGCAACCTACAACGATGACGGCACATTTAAATCGCTTAATTCCGATGCTCCGCACAACCCTCTGGGATTGCTCGAACAAAAAGACGACCGCTCCAAAGCGTGGGATGTGATGGGAAATATTGATCTGGACTATAAATTACCGTTTATGCCCGATTTAAAGGCACATTTAACATTGGCTACCGATATTTCGCACGGCAGGCAAAACACCTGGATTTCTCCGGCTTCATCCACCAATTTTATCGGTGGCGGATACGACGGATACACCATTCAGGACAAATGGAACCGTCAGTTAAGTACATATTTACAATATACCAAAAACCTGACCAACCAAAATATTGATTTAATGGCCGGTTACGAATGGCAACGGTTCCATCGTGAAGGCAGCTATTACGGTCAATCTATCACAAAACCCGATTACATCTATCAGGCCGACGTGATCAACTGGGCTACGCACAACCAACTGGTTTCGTTCTTCGGACGCGCAAATTACTCGTTGCTTGACCGGTATATGTTTACTGCAACCGTTCGTGCTGACGGTTCATCACGTTTTTCTCCCGAAAACAGATGGAGTATTTTCCCGTCATTTGCGTTTGCATGGCGATTGAAAAACGAAGCATTCCTGGCAGATAACAACACCATTTCCGATATGAAATTCCGTTTGGGATATGGCGTTACCGGTCAACAGGATATAGGCTCGGATTTCCCTTACCTGCCGGTATATACCATCAACAAAGACGCGGCTTTCTATCCGTTTGGTGATACCTATTACTCAACCGCACGCCCCGACGCGTATAATCCAAACCTGAAATGGGAAGAGACTACTACGTACAACGTTGGATTCGATATTAGTCTGTTGAACAACAGATTCTCCGCAGCGCTCGATTATTATTACAGAGTAACTAATGACCTTATCAATATGACTCCCATTCCGGCCGGAACTAACTTTAGAAACAAAGTATTCCAAAACATCGGATCGTTAAATAATAAAGGTGTTGAATTGATGTTGAATGCACGGTTAATTGAGAAAAAAGACCTGAGTTGGGAAGTTGGATACAACGTAACGGCAAACCGCAACAGAATCACGAAATTAACCACAGGAAGCCAGGAAGGTTATTATGTTCCAACCGGCGGTATTTTCCAGGGATCGGTACAGGCACATGCCGTGGGATATTCGGCCAATTCTTTCTATGTATATCAGCAAGTGTATGATAATGCGGGCAAACCCATCGAGGGACTGTACGTTGACAGAAACGGAGATCACAAAATAAATGAGAACGATAAATATTTCTTCCACAAATCTTCTCCCGATCTCACCATGGGTCTTTCATCCAAAGTAATCTACAAACAATTTGATTTCGGTATCTCAACACGCGCAAATATTGGAAACTACGTTTACAATGCTGTGGCAGCCGAAAGAATGAACGTGGGAACAAACGGCATCTGGTCGCCGTTAGGGTTCTTCGAGAACAAAGTGATGTCGGCTTTCGATACGAATTTCACGGGAGGAAGCGGAATCACATTTATGTCCGATTATTACGTGCAAAACGCATCTTTCCTGCGTGTTGACAATATAACCCTCGGATATTCATTCAATAAAGTGGGGTTTATTTCCGGAGGTCGCTTATCTGCAACCGTTCAAAACCCACTTGTATTTACACAATATAAAGGTTTAGACCCTGAAGTTTTCAGTGGCATTGACGGAAATATTTATCCGAAACCTGTAATGGTTGTATTTGGAGTTACACTTAATTTCTAATTCAAAACAATAAAGACTTATGAAAATAAAAAATAAAATAAACCTGTATATCTTTTCCGTTCTTTTTGGGTTAGGATTAACGTCTTGTGTTCAAGACCTGGATATACAGCCCATTGACCCATCCACCGTTCAAACGTTCAACGAACCGGATGTTTTTGCAAAGGTGTATGCCGCCTGGGCGCTCACCGGACAGCAGGGAGCTGCCGGTAATAACGATATTGATATTGATGACGAAGGCAGGTTCTCGTTGTTCAGAACTCTTTGGGTAACGCAACAACTCCCTACCGATGAAGCTATTTGCGCCTGGGGTGATATTGAGGTTGTAACGATGAACCGCTCGAGTTTCACCTCTACGAATCCGGCATTGAAAGGATTATATGCACGTTTATATTTCGTCGTAACTATCGCAAACCATTATCTTATGCAAACCGACGGTTCAACCGATGCCGAATTGGTGAAAAAACGTGCCGAAGTACGTTATCTGAGAGCCTTGGCTTATTATTACCTGATGGATGTGTTCGGAAATGTGCCTTTCACCACAACAGTCAGCTCTGAAGCTCCTCAGCAGATTCTTCGTGCCGATCTTTTCACTTGGCTCGAAACCGAACTCAAGGAAATGGAAGCCGACATGTACGACGTTAAAGCAGCGCCATATTATCGTCTGGATAAAGCAGCCGTATGGTTACTGCTGTCACGCATGTACCTGAATGCCGAAGTTTACACCGGAACTGCACGTTGGAATGATGCTGCCATTTACGCAAAAAAAGTAATGGATTCCGGTTATACACTTGCCTCGAAATATAAATACCTGTTTATGGCCGATAACGCCGGAACCATTGACGGATCAAGTGTTAATAACGCTCCAAACGAAATTATTTATCCCATTGCCGCCGACGGCGTGAAAACAAAAAACTGGGGCTCCATAATCTTCCTCATTGACGCTACCCGTACCGATGACATGCCCACCTGGGGCACAACCGGAGGATGGGGCGGCAACCGAGCCCGTGTTTCTTTGGTAAAGAAATTCTTTCCCGACGGAAATGTTCCTGCTTCTGCCGATTTAACGGTTCAGGCAAAAGACGACAGAGCATTGCTCTATTCAAACGACAGATCGCTTTTAATTTCGGACGTCACCAAGTTCAAAGAAGGTATTTCGGTCCAAAAGTATTGGAATATCAGGGCCGATGGCGGCGCTACCAGCGACATCGAATTTCCGGATACCGATATTCCGTTTATGCGTGTTGCAGAAGCTTATCTGACGTATGCCGAAGCCGTGGTTCGCGGGGCTACACCCATTGCGGGGTACTCTGCACTGCAAGCGGTAAATGCCATAAGGCAAAGAGCGAATGCAAAACAACTTACTACTGTGGATAAAGATGTTATCTTAGACGAATGGTCAAGGGAATTTTTCTTCGAAGGACATCGCCGCACCGATCTTATTCGATACGGATACTTCACCGGAAACAATTACAACTGGGATTGGAAAGGTGGTGTAGCCAACGGCACATCGCTACCGGCTTATCTCAACCTGATGCCGCTTCCGGCTGATGACCTGAACGCTAATGCGAATCTGACGCAAAACCCGGGTTATTAATATATTTTCTTTTGACAACTCAAAAACAAAAAATATCGACATGAAAAAATTAAATATTTTACTGTTTGGTTTGTTTCTACTGGCAGCTTTTAGTGCATGCCAGAAAGATGAAATGCTCACCATTAATCCGCTCGCTGAAAGCGGTGACCTGACCTTTCATCTGAACCAGACACGATATACGAATTATACCTACATACTGGAAGAAGCAAATAACGACCTCAGTATGGATGCACTGACATGTGATCAGCCGGATTACGGGTTCACGGCTGCCGTAACGTATTACATACAAGCCTCATTTACAGAAGATATGGCAGAATACTCAGAGTTAGCCACTTCTATTCAGGGCGAAACTGTCGCCATAAACACGAAAGACATGAACAAGGCTATGTTGGCCCTGTATCAAGGCACAATGCCTAATCCTACGGTGGCTAAAGATGTTTATGTAAGGCTGAAAGCCATTGTGAGCACGGCAACACCCACACCGCTGGATTCTGTACCCATTGTAAAACCTGTTTACTCGAATGTGGTTAAATTGAATATTCTCCCCTACTTCATGGAAGACCTGGTGAGCTACGATAACGCGAAGAAAATTATTCCGTGGTACGTGATCGGTTTAGGCGACGGGGCGTGGAAAAACGAAGTAGCCGGATTGGGCGTTTCGGTATTCCCCATGAGCGTAGCTCCGGGTAACTGGTTCGATTCCGAAGGAAACGGCAAGTTCATCTTCACCAGCTACATTAAGGCTGATCAGGGATTCAAACTTATTCGCGATCTCGGCAGTTGGGATGCCCAATGGGGAAATGGCGGCGGAGACGGAATAAATAATCCCGTATTCAAAGATGGCGGCTCAGGCAACTTTAAAGTACCGGAAAGCGGTTATTATAACGTGATCCTTAATTCCGTAACTAACGAAGTTAAGATAGAGAAGGTTGAAATCACACCCACGGCTTATACAAAAATGGGCTTAATTGGCGCAATGACCGACTGGGCATCAGACGTTGAAATGGCCCCGTTCCAAGCCGATAATAATCACCTGTGGTATGTGGAATACAAATTCGGTACCGATTCTCAATGTAAATTCCGGGCGAATGGAGGCTGGGATGTGAACTGGGGAACTCCCTCAGCTAATGACGGCGATCCTCTTTATTCAATCTTCGGATTAGGCGTTCAAGGCGGTAAAAACATGATTGAAACAGCCGGAACATACATGGTTATGTTCAACGATATTGACGGATTTTATTATTTCTACAAAAAATAGAAAGGAAGCGCGTTCTCCTCTCATTTGCAGAGGAGAATGCTTTCAGAAAATAACTGCAATAAAATAAAAGTAAAATGAAAAAGACAATCATATATCTATTTTCAATAATGCTCGCGGTGAACCTGTTCACAGCCTGCGATGATCCGTATGCCGATCAGTTCGTGGCCGAGCCTACCGTGAGCGAACAAGTTACATTGCAATCGGCCGACGGATTTACCATCACACTGGGATCCGGCCTTTCGTCTGCCGTGGTTTTGACCACAGCAGATGTAGATGCAGCAAAAGCCATTGAAGCGGTAAAAGCAACGGCAACACCGCAATTAGCCGAAGGAGCCACCCTTAAATTCGTTATAGAGGCATCAGACACAAAAGATTTCACCAAAGTAGTGGAAATTCCGTCTGTAAGCGCTAATAACGCCGCTACCGTTACTGCTTCCGACCTGAATACTGCAATACAGACCCTGTTCGGAAAAGCACCAAACGCACGCGAATTATACTTACGCATTACAACCATTGTTGTGGATGGAAACACGATGGCTAAACTTCCCACCGCTACCGTACTCGGCCCCGTAACCGTAACGCCAGCCGGAATGGTAATCGAAACGGAATACTATCTGATCGGTGATGTCAATGGTTGGGATATCAATAATCTGGATGCGTATAAATTTAGCCATAGTGGCAAAGATGTGTACGAAGACCCGTATTTCACCATTCTGGTGAACAACCTGAACGGTTATTTCAAAATTGTTCCGAAATCAAGCAGAGATGCCGCCTCATGGAATGGCGTATTGGGTAATCCTGTTGATGGAAATACGGCTCTCACGGGAGACCTGATCGTTGACAACGCACAGGCCATGCGCGTTACAGAACCAGGATGGGTGAAAGTTACGCTGAATATGCTGGAGTACACCTATACCATTGAGATCATTGGTGAAATGAATCTCACGCTATATGTACCGGGCGGATATCAGGGATGGGATCCCGCAGCGGCTCCCACACTTTATTGCCAAAACTTCGATTTTAAATACGACGGATACGTTTATTTTAACGCAGCCTCGGAATTTAAATTCACGTCACAAGCCGATTGGAACGGTACGAATTATGGCGATGGAGGAAGCGGCACGCTTTCCACAGCCAACGATGCCGGTAATTTAAGCGTAGCAACAACCGGATTTTACAGACTGAACGCCGACCTTTCGGGAAGTCCTTATACCTACTCGGTTGTTAAAACCGATTGGGGATTAATTGGTGATGCAACAATCGGATGATGGGATAAATCAACTCCGATGACATATAATCCTGTGTCCAAGACCTGGACGGTTACAACCACTTTGACGGCAGGAAAATCGTTCAAATTCCGTGCAAACGACGGATGGGATATTAACTTGGGCGGTAACATGCAAAACCTGACTTACGGAGGAGACAACATAAGTGTAACCACATCGGGTAGTTATCTCGTGACGCTCGATTTGTCAAACCCAACCGCGTACAAAGCATCTATCGTTCTACAATAAAACAGATAATTCAAGAAAGCGCGGTCGGCAAAAACCGCGCTTTTTTATCTGCTTTTTAGATTCCTCACTCCACACGGAATGACATTTCTAAAAGTATCTATTTTTATAATCGGAAGTATTCTTACAATGAAAAAAACAATTTTCTTTTTCTTATTTATTTGTACACTTGCGTTTGTTCAGGCGCAACAGATAAAAATTGATCCCGCCTTCTGGTGGAGCGGCATGCAGGAACCCGAACTGCAACTGATGGTTTCGGGAAAAGATATTGCTTCGTACAAAGCAACCGTTTCGGCAAAAGATGTGCATCTGAAAGAAGCGGTAACGCTGGAAAGTCCGAATTATCAGATTCTGTATCTCGATATTTCAGAAAGTGCCCCGCAAAAGTTCGACATCGTTTTCACGAACGGTAAAAAGAAAATCACGTATAATTACGAACTCAAAAAACGGAAGGCAAATCAACAAAACATCAACGGCTTCAATTCATCCGACGTTTTGTACCTGATCATGCCCGACCGTTTTGCCAACGGCAATCCCGCTAACGACCAAATAAAGATGCGGATGCCCTATAAAGTGGACAGAAACGATCC
Organism: Petrimonas sp.; assembly: GCA_028698105.1. Classification (GTDB taxonomy): domain Bacteria; phylum Bacteroidota; class Bacteroidia; order Bacteroidales; family Dysgonomonadaceae; genus JAQVEB01. The sequence continues at coordinate 15,102 of JAQVEB010000027.1, forward strand.
GAACGCCCGCGATGGCGGCGATTTGAAAGGGATTTCCGATCACCTGAACTATCTTTCCGATTTAGGCGTTACGGCCATCTGGCTGAATCCAGTGCTCGAAAACGATATGGAAGGCGGCTCGTATCACGGTTACGCCACAACCGATTATTACAAGGTTGATCCGCGTTTCGGAACGAACGAAGAATATGTGAAACTCATCGCCGATACGCATGCCAAAGGCATGAAAGTGGTTATGGATATGATTTTTAACCACTGCGGCAGCGATCACCCATGGATGAAAGATGTACCGTCGGCCGATTGGTTCAACAACCTCGACCATTACGTACAAACCAACCACATGAAAGAAATATATTTCGATAACTACGCATCGGAATACGATCGAAAAGAATTCACCGACGGCTGGTTTGTACCAACCATGCCCGACCTCAACCAGCGCAACCGTCACGTGGCGAAATACCTTATCCAGAACAGCATTTGGTGGATAGAATACGCCGGGGTGGACGGCATCCGTCAGGATACCTATCCTTACGCGGATTATGATATGATGATTGATTGGTGCAAAGCCATTGACAAAGAATATCCGAATTACAACATTGTGGGCGAAGCGTGGCTGAATCACACTCTCGGAACAGGTTTTTGGCAAAAAAACAGTGAGGTGAACCCGCATAACACATTGCTGAAAACGGTGATGGATTTCAAGTTTATGGGCTTGGCGCATTCGGCATTTTTCGAAGAAACAACCGAATGGAACGCCGGCCTGCACGGCATTTACGATCACATGACCTACGATTTTATTTATCCCGATATTTATCATGTTCTGCGTTTTCTCGATAACCACGATACCGATCGTTTCCTCAAAGAATATCCTACCGACTTATCGGGTTGGAAACAAGGCGTAACTTTCCTGCTCACCATGCCCGGAATACCGCAACTGTATTACGGAACCGAGCTTTTAATGAACGGCACAAAACAACAAAGTGACGGATTTGTACGGCGCGATGTTCCCGGCGGCTGGCCGGGCGACAGCGTAAACGAGTTCACACGCAGCGGTCGCGATGAGATTCAAAACGAAGCATTCGACTTCCTGAGCAAGTTGCTCAAATGGCGCAAAGAAAATGAGGTTATTGCCAAAGGCAAAATGAAACACTACGTGTTGCAAAAAGGCGTGTACGCGTATGAACGGTATCTCGACGGCAAAAGCATCCTCGTTTTCATGAACGGAACGTCCAACGACGTCGCAATGGACCTGAGTCAATACGCCGAATCCCTAAAGGGAAAAAAATCGGGATTTGATATGTTGTCAAACAGAAAAATAGTGCTAAACGATTCGCTCAATTTATCGTCAAAGCAAATACTAATCCTCGAAATGTAATTTTTTCGATAAAAAAACCTCAAAAATGAAAAATCTGTATAGCCTGCTTTGGTTTGTCATGCTGCTTTTCGTTATCGGATGCGGCGACGACATTCCCCAGGTAAAACCGCCTGCGGAAACAATTAAAGAAGGTCTTAACTATTCACCGGCAGCGCCCGACGCCGATCAGGAACTGAAAATAACCTTTAAGGCATCGAGTACTTCTCCATTATACAATTACACAGGTGATGTGTATATCCACATCGGTGTGGTGGCAAACGGCACGTGGATGTTCGTTCCGGCAGCTTGGAACGAGAATATCGCCAAATGTAAAATGACCAAGACCGAAACGAATGTTTGGACAATAACCCTCTCGCCTACCATCCGTCAGTGGTTCAACTCGGGAACCACAGCTATAAACAAACTCGGCATTGTTATCCGCAGCGCAGACGGAACGTTGAAGGGTATCGCAAACGACTCGTTCGTCACCGTTACCGACTCCAAATACAAACCGTTTGAGCCGGCGGCCATTAAAAATGCTCCCCGTCCGGCAAATGTGCAGGAAGGCATCAATATTATTGATAATTCAACGGTTACGTTGGTGCTGTACGACAAAGATAACCTGGGGAACCATAAAGATTTCTCGCATGTTGTGGGCGATTTCAACAACTGGACGCTGAGTAACGACGAAAAATCGCAAATGTTCCGCGATGACGCCACCGGAAGTTGGTGGATAACCCTGTCGGGACTGGATGCGACAAAAGAATACGCTTTCCAGTATTACGTTGGCATGAAAAACGGTGAAATCATTCGACTTGCCGACGCCTACGCTACCAAAATACTCGATCCATACGATGATCCGAACATTCCTGCCACAACTTATCCCGAAAATAAAACCTATCCGGCCGGAGGTGTCGGCATTGTATCGGTTTTCAA
>JAQVEB010000290.1 GCA_028698105.1 Petrimonas sp.
CAGCTTAAGGCTTTGTGTTCCTTTACCGGAACCGGGAGCTCCGAAAATAATAATATTCAGCATTCCTTTTTTGTTTTGAGAAGATACCAGTGATTTGCAAAGATACAAGATTTGTTTTGTTTTACGCACAAAAAAAAGACGTTATCTCGCCACCGGCTTACAACTATTTTTATATAATTTTTTTGAACTAATCAATTGATAAAATGTTTAATTGGTAAAGTGATAAAGCAACAATTAAACATTTTATCCTATGAAAAAAGAAGAATTCAGAAGCAAGGCGCATAGTGTTTTAGATCAGGTTGTGAACCGGATCAACGAAATGGAAGTGAAGGTCAATGAAGTGGCCGACGATGCCAAAGAAGAGTATCACAAACAGTTGGATAACCTGAAAGACATCAAGAAAAATCTTTCGGAAAAACTGGATGAGTTTGACCAGGTTGCCGACAACAAATGGGATGTAGTGAAAGAAAGTGCGGGAAGCTTTTTCGCTTCCGTTTCCGACGCGTGGAAGGAAAATTATGGAAAAGTGGCCGACGCGTTCAAAAAAACATCCGATAAAGTGGAAGACATTTTCGACGGGGACGAAAAGGAAGAACAGGTGTAAAACAAGCGACACAAAAAATAAAAAAGCCCGTAGCACAAATGCTGTCCGGGCTTTTTTTGAGGTACCTGGCGGATTCGAACCGCCGTACACGGTTTTGCAGACCGCTACCTAGCCACTCGGTCAAGGTACCGATTTCGCGTAAAGCGGATGCAAAGATAATATATTTATTTGAGTATTGAAAGAGGTACGTTTTCTTTTTCTTCGCTCTGCGATTTTTCAGGAAAACAACAACCGAAACGCATCACTCACTTTCCGAACCTGCTGAATTTCAATTTTATTTTTTTTCGTAAACCCTTTCAGGTTATTCGATGGGATAAGGATACGGGAAAAGCCTAATTTTTCTGCTTCCTGAATGCGTTGTTCGATGCGGTTTACGGGGCGGATTTCTCCCGAAAGCCCCACTTCGCCGCAAAGACACGTGTCGCGGTCTATCGCCATATCCAGACTTGACGATAAAATTGCGCTGATAACCGACAAATCCAAGCCCGGATCGCTCACGCGCAACCCTCCCGCAATGTTCAGAAACACATCCTTTTGCGCGAGTTTAAATCCCGCGCGTTTTTCGAGCACGGCAAGCAACATATTCATCCTGCGGATATCGAATCCCGTAGCGGAACGCTGCGGGGTGCCGTAGGCAGCGGTGCTCACGAGCGATTGCGTTTCAATGAGAAACGGACGAATGCCTTCGATGGCGGCCGCGATGGAAACGCCGCTCAGTCCGTCGTGGTTTTGCGTGAGCAACAATTCGGATGGGTTATTTACTTCACGCAAACCGGATTGGTTCATTTCGTAAATACCCAACTCTGCGGTACTGCCAAATCGGTTTTTGATGCTTCGCAAAATGCGGTACATATAATGCTGGTCGCCTTCGAACTGTATGACCGCATCCACAATATGTTCCAAAATTTTTGGACCGGCAAGACTGCCGTCTTTTGTGATATGCCCGATAAGAATAACAGGCGTTCCTGATTGCTTCGCAAATTTAAGGATGGACGCGGCACACTCGCGAACTTGCGAGATACTTCCGGGCGACGATTCCATGTCATCGCTGTAAACGGTTTGAATGGAATCGATGATGACGAGTTGCGGTGAAGTGTTTTTGATGTGTTTGAAAATTTCATCGAGATTGGTTTCACACACGATCAGGGCGTTATCGTTTTGTTGCCCGAGCCGGTCAGCACGAAGTTTTAACTGTCGCGCACTTTCTTCACCCGAAACGTACAACGTTTTAATATCCTGAAGTTTCAAAATCGTTTGCAGCACGAGCGTAGATTTGCCGATTCCCGGTTCACCGCCAATCAGCACCAACGACGCGGGAACTAACCCGCCACCCAATACGCGGTTCAGTTCTTCGTCTTGCATATCAATGCGCGGTTCTTCATCGGCGCGGATTTCCTTCAGCATCTGCGGCGGGCTTTTCACCCCTTCAAACGAACGTGTATCTTCCTGTTTCGATGCGCCGTTTTTGCGCACCAATTCCTCCACAAACGTTCCCCACTCACCGCATGAAGGGCATTTGCCCATCCATTTGGGCGATTCGTTGCCGCAGTTGGTGCAGAAATATGTTGATTTTAGTTTAGCCATTATTTTTTTAGACTGTTAGATTTTTAGACTATAAGACTGTAAAATTAACTACAATTTCAATACCATCAAATAATCTTCATTTTCATCGTTGATAATTTTAAAACCGACCTTTTGATACAGTTTTACGGCGTAATTTGCTTTTTGTACACTTAGCGAAGCTTGCTCGTAGCCGTTTTTCTTTAAATATTCAATCATTTCGTACATTAATCGCGTGCCGATTCCGCGCTTTCGATATTCTTTAAACAATGAAATCGAAAATTCGGGCGTGTTGTCATCCACATTTCCATATCCCTTTATCTCTCCTGAAATGATCCTGACCCATACCGCACCCACGATTTTCCCATTTGCATCGGCAACAAAACAATAATCATCTTTCCGGCTGCCAAAATCTTTTATATACGCATTAACTTCAGGAACTTGCAAAACGCTTCTCGGAATGGGATTATTTTCATCAGGCTGATAAATAGCTTCATAAAGCATATCTTCGAGAACACCGATTTCGTTTTTTCTGATTTTTCGTATTCGAATATTGTCCATTGAGCAAACTTCAGAATTTTGACAAAGATAACGATATTTTTCTCCTTCTAAACATTTTCGTATTTTTGTCGTAAATAACTCGTAACCCGAAACCCGTAACTCATTTATGTCAATCATATCGTCACTCATCTCCCATGCGCTTAATATTTCCTTCAGAAATGTTGAAAATACCGTCAAACTGTTGGAAGACGGCGCCACCATTCCCTTTATCAGCCGTTACCGGAAAGAAGCTACCGGCGCGCTAAACGAAGTGCAGGTTGCAGAAATTAAGTCGCTGAACGATAAATTCATCGAATTGGAAAAGCGAAAACAAACCGTTCTTTCATCCATCGAAGAGCAGGAAAAGCTAACGCCTGAATTGAAAGAGAGAATCGAGAACTGCTGGGATTCGATTGAACTGGAAGATATTTACCTGCCGTATAAACCCAAGCGCCAAACGCGCGCGGAAACGGCGCGAAAAAGAGGCTTGGAGCCGCTGGCGCAATGGCTGATGTTGCAACAGAACGGATCGGCGGAAGCGAAAGCCAAACAATTTATCACGGAAGAAGTTCCCGATCCCGACGCTGCGTTGAAAGGCGCTTGTGATATCATTGCCGAGTGGGTGAATGAGGATGAAAAAGTGCGACAAACCGTGCGGAATATTTTTGCCCGCGAAGCGGAAATAACGGCAAAAGTGATAAAAGGGAAAGAGGAAGAAGGCGAAAAATACAGGGATTATTTCGATTTTTCATCGTCGTTATCTCGCTGTCCGTCGCATCGGATTCTTGCCATCCGGCGAGGGGAAGCCGAAGGATTCCTGCGTGTTTCCATTTCTCCCGATGATGAAAAATGTTTAGATAAAATCGTTCCCCGATACGCCAAAAACGACAGCGAAGCTGCCGATTATGTCGAAAATGCTGTTGAGGATGCTTACAAGCGCTTATTGAAGCCTTCCATCGAAACCGAGTTTGCCAATCTTTCCAAAGAAAAAGCCGATGAAACGGCTATCTCAGTTTTCGCTGAAAATTTGCGTCAACTGTTACTGGCTCCGCCATTGGGACAAAAACGCATTCTGGGCGTCGATCCGGGATACCGCACGGGATGTAAATTGGTTTGTTTGGATGAATAAGGTAATCTGTTACACAACGAAACCAGCTATCCGCATCCTCCGCAAAACGAAGTTTCGAAATCGGCAAGCAAGCTTTCCAAGTTGATTTCGTCTTATAATATCGATGCTATCGCCA
>JAQVEB010000291.1 GCA_028698105.1 Petrimonas sp.
GATGGAAAAGAATCAGGAATTCCCAACTTCCATCGAGGTGCAACTTTTGGGAAGCGATTCGCTGGTTGAACGCACAAATATGAATGTTTGCACACCCGGTACGAATATCGTGATGAACAACCAATTAATACTTGATCATTGCACCAACTCATCGTCGAAATCCGTGTTTGGTGATCAATGGGTAACGGCTGAGGTTGAAGTTCATGGCAACGGCATTATCAAGCATATCATGAACGGCGACACCGTAATTACCTACCAACAGCCTCAATTGGACGATCGCGATGCGACTTTTTCGAAACTTGTGAAACTCAACAGTGGAATAATGTTGAGCAAAGGAACGATTTCCCTGCAAAGTGAAGGTCATCCGTGCGAATTCAGAAAAGTGGAGCTGAAAATATTAGACGAATAAAGGAATTATTTTTGAGAATTTTCGGTTCTATATGACTTTGTATGGGAAAAAGTGGAACCATTATCTTAAGAGGTAGCAGCTTTTTTTGCACAACTCATGGCGTTCATTGACTCTTTGGGGCGTTGCCCCAAACACCACATTCTTTTTTGCCTTGATGCCAAAAAGAATGTATAATGGATAATTGAGAATTTAGGAAAGAAGTGAAGAAGTCGGAAGGGAGAATTTTAAATTACGAATTTTCCTTTTGTTTGTTCTTTTTGCCGGTGTGGATATTCATTTGTACAACGCGGCAAGAGTTCTGCCTTTCAGGCAGCGTATGTTTGTTGCAGCTTTGTCCGCAGGTCGCCGACCTGCGGTTATGAATGTTTTTGCCTTTCAGGCAACGATGAGTTCGTGCATTGAAAACTTTTTGGGCTTGAAAAGCCGGATTTCCATAACCACAGAATTTATTCTGCGGCATGAATCGTCGCCAGAAACCTGCCTAGAAGGCAGTACTTTTATTTGCCACGAAGATGCAAAGACGCAATTTATTTATCGGAAAAATCATTTTGAAATTATATATATCGATATAAAATCTTTTTGTATTGTATAATGTTTTTATTGTAATATTTTTTATATATTTGCAGTGAATTAATTTCTTTATGACAATCATTGCTCTAAAATAATTACAAAATGAACGAAAAGAACTCAAAGAGGAGATATCTAGCGCCCTTTATCTTTTTATCGGTAATAGCCGTCATAGCGTTGATTCCGGTAGATGATACAACACCCCATGTTGCCGACGCCGCCATCAATGGCGCTGATACCGCATGGATGTTGATGGCATCGGCGCTGGTATTGCTCATGACGCCCGGTCTGGCATTTTTTTACGGAGGGATGGTCAGATACAAAAACCTCGTATCCACCCTACTCCAAAGTTTTATTACGCTGGGTATCATCAGCGTGATATGGATTGTGGTAGGATTCAGTCTTGCTTTTGGCGACAGCATCGGGGGATTCATTGGAAATCCGCTTACGTTTTTTATGTTTAAAAACGTGGGAACTGCGCCCAATCCCGATTTTGCAGCGACCATTCCCTTTGTGCTATTTGCCGTGTTCCAGCTCAAATTTGCGATTATCACACCGGCTCTCATCACGGGAGGATTGGCCGAAAGAATTCGCTTTTCATCATTAATGCTGTTCATCGTTCTATTTTCACTCTTTATCTATGCTCCGCTGGCACATTGGACATGGCATCCCGAAGGCTTTCTGCACAAATGGGGAGTTTTAGATTTTGCAGGGGGAACAGTTGTACATATTTCTGCCGGTTTCGCCGCTTTGAGCGGAGCAATATTTCTGGGCAGGCGCAAAGACGGCGAGGAAAGCAATCCCACAAACGTCCCATACATTTTGTTAGGCACCGGATTACTTTGGTTCGGCTGGTTTGGATTTAATGGCGGGTCGGCTTTAGCAGCCAATGAAGTGGCAGTAACAGCATTCATCAATACTAATCTGGCATCGGCAACAGCCATGCTCACCTGGATGCTCACCGACGGAGCACGCGGGAAAAAACGTTCGGCAACGGGAGCTGCTGTAGGTGCCGTAGTCGGACTTGTAGCCATCACTCCGGCGGCAGGCTTTGTCAATGTGGGTCAAAGTATTTTCATAGGATTTGCCGGCGCATTGGTTAGCTATTTTGCCGTCAGATTAAAATCACGCAGCAGCATCGACGACACGCTCGATGTTTTCCCATGTCATGGTATTGGAGGAATGGTTGGAATGCTACTCACCGGAGTATTTGCAAAAGATGTCGGATTAATTTACGGCGATCCAACAATCTTTCTCTATCATGTTGTGGCCTTGATCGTGGTTGGCGTCTTCACTTTTGGAGGCAGTTACCTGCTTTACAAACTCACAAATTTAATTCTGCCGATGCGCGTAACCGAATTGCAGGAAGAACGTGGATTGGATATTACTCAGCACGGTGAAGTTGCAACCGACATTTCATCCTCTTTTTGAAAAAATTTGCGATACGATTATTATGAAAAAACCCGTGATACTATTATGAAGAAAATCCCGCCTTCAAGTCGAAGTGCGGGATTTATTTTTATTGAAACCGAAATATTTCAAATTACAATTGCGGTCCTGAAGGAATCAAAGCTTTAGCAGCATCGTTATCGCAATATTGTTTGAAGTTTTCGATATACATAGCAGCCAATTTCCTGGCTTTAGCTTCCCATTCCGATTTGTCGGCATACGTATCGCGAGGATCGAGAATACCTTCCGAAACATTGTTTAATTTTTTGGGAGCTGTCAGGTTCATGATAGGAATATGAACTTTTTCGGCTTCTTCAATCGAACCGTCAATGATGGCATCGATGATGGCACGCGTATCTTTAATGGAAATACGTTTTCCGGTGCCATTCCAACCCGTATTCACCAAATAAGCTTTTGCACCGTGAGCTTGCATTTTTTCAACCAAACGCTGTGCATAGATAGTCGGGTGAAGTGTAAGGAAAGCTTCGCCGAATGCAGGCGAGAAGGAAGGAACAGGTTCGGTAATACCGCGTTCGGTTCCGGCAAGTTTCGAAGTAAATCCGCAAAGGAAGTGATATTGAGCCTGTTTGTCATCCAAGATGGAAACCGGGGGCAAAACTCCAAATGCATCGGCCGACAGATAAATTACCTTGTTGGCATGTCCTGCACGTGACGGAAGAACGATTTTGTTGATAAAATAAATCGGGTATGAAACACGTGTATTTTCAGTTGTCGAACTATCGGCAAAATCGATGTTGCCTTCGTCGTCAACCGTAACGTTTTCGAGCAGCGAATCGCGACGAATAGCTCTCCAAATATCCGGTTCGTTTTCTTCGCTAAGGTTGATCACTTTTGCGTAGCAACCGCCTTCGTAATTGAAAATACCATGATCATCCCATCCATGTTCGTCGTCTCCAATCAGATAACGTTTCGGGTCAGCCGAAAGAGTGGTTTTGCCCGTTCCGGAAAGTCCGAAGAAAATAGCAACGTCACCATCTTTGCCCACATTGGCAGAGCAGTGCATCGAAGCAATGCCTTTCAAAGGAAGGTAGTAGTTCATCAACGAGAAAATACCTTTCTTCATTTCGCCGCCGTACCAGGTACCACCGATAACGTTCATTTTTTCGGTCAAATCAAATAATACGAAATTCTCGGAATTCAATCCGTGTTCTTGCCATCTATCGTCGGTCGTTTTCGAACCATTCAGACTAACGAAATCGGGTTCGCCATAGTTGGCAAGCTCGTAGTGAGAGGGACGAATAAACATGTTGGTAACGAAATGTGCCTGCCATGCCACTTCCATGATGAAGCGAACTTTCATCCGGGTATCCTCATTTGTTCCGCAAAATGTATCGACTACATACAGTTTTTTGGCTTTCGAAAGTTGTTCAACAACACGACCTTTGCAATAATCGAATGTTTCTTTGGTGCAAGAACGATTAATTGTACCGTCCCACCACAACGTGTTTTCGGTAACTGCATCTTTTACAAAAAATTTGTCTTTGGGCGAACGTCCGGTAAAT
>JAQVEB010000292.1 GCA_028698105.1 Petrimonas sp.
CGAACAGTCTAAAAATCTAAAAAATATGAAAGTAAGAGCATCCATAAAAAAACGTACGGCCGACTGCAAATTGGTTAGAAGAAAAGGCCGTTTATATGTAATCAACAAAAAAAATCCCAAGTACAAACAACGTCAGGGATAAACAAAAGGTTATTCGCTTCGCTGTTATTTGGCTACGCCGTTATTCGCTTCGCGTTATGCGTTGTTGAGGAGGATAGATTCAACGACACGACGAATTACAACCGGGTAACTATCGAATAACAATTGAATTAAAATAACAATTTAAACAAAATATATGGCTATAAGAATTGTAGGAGTCGATCTGCCGCAAAATAAGCGAGGCGAAGTAGCCCTCACTTATATCTATGGCATCGGACGCAGTGCAGCAAACAGCATTTTAACAAAAGCAGAAGTTGATAGAGATATCAAAGTGAAAGATTGGACAGACGATCAGGCTGCCCGCATTCGTGAGATCATTTCAACCGAGTTCAAAGTAGAAGGCGATCTGCGTTCGGAAACGCAGTTGAATATTAAACGATTGATGGATATCGGTTGTTACCGGGGCATCCGTCATCGTATTGGCTTACCTGTTCGCGGACAGAGCACAAAAAATAACGCCCGTACGCGTAAAGGGAAAAAGAAAACAGTTGCTAACAAGAAAAAAGCTACTAAATAATAGGTAAGAGATATGGCAAAAAGACAAGTTGCAGCAAAAAAGAGAAACGTTAAGGTGAGCGCCCAGGGACAGGCACACATTTCTTCGTCGTTCAACAATATTATTGTTTCGTTGACAAACGAAGACGGCGAAGTGATCAGCTGGTCATCGGCAGGTAAAATGGGCTTCAGAAGCTCCAAAAAGAACACGCCTTATGCCGCCCAAATGGTGGCGCAGGATTGTGCAAAAGTGGCATACGATCTTGGGTTGCGTAAAGTGAAAGCTTACGTTAAAGGCCCGGGTAACGGACGCGAATCGGCGATCAGAACCATACACGGTGCCGGTATCGAGGTGACGGAAATCGTAGATGTTACGCCCATGCCTCACAACGGATGCCGCCCACCGAAAGCAAGAAGAGTTTAATCAATAAAAAACGGTAGAGACGCAATGCATTGCGTCTGTACAAATTTAATAATCATCAAAGTTTCAATCGTACAGAAACTTGAGCTGTGATTTTGATTACAACACAACTTCTCTGTAATCGCGGCTGCACAGTTTAGGCTTCAGTAAAAAAAGTTTTATTTGTAAAAATGGCAAGATATACTGGTCCAAAAACAAAAATCGCCCGAAAATTCGGCGAACCCATTTTCGGTCCCGATAAAGTTCTGTCTAAAAAGAACTATCCTCCGGGACAGCACGGAAACACGCGCAGACGTAAAACATCGGAATACGGTATTCAGTTGCGTGAAAAACAACGTGCAAAGTACACCTACGGCGTATTGGAAAAACAATTCCGCCTGACGTTCGAGAAAGCAAGCCGCAGCCGAGGCATTACCGGTGAGGTACTGTTACAGTTGTTGGAAGCCCGCTTGGATAATGTGGTATTTCGTTTGGGAATTGCTCCCACAAGAGCCGCTGCCCGGCAGTTGGTATCGCACCGCCACATCACCGTGAACGGAACGGTAACCAATATTCCTTCGTACAGCCTCAAGCCCGGAGACATTGTGGGCGTAAGAGAAAAATCGAAATCGTTGGAAGTAGTTACAAACGCGCTTTCGGGATTTAATCACAGTAAATATCCCTGGTTGGAGTGGGACAAATCGTCTTTCAGCGGCAAACTATTGCACATGCCTGAAAGAGCCGACATCCCCGAAAATATTAAAGAACAGTTGATCGTAGAATTATATTCTAAACAATAATCATGGCAATATTAGCATTTCAGAAACCCGATAAAGTAATCATGTTGCAGGAAGACGCTTTCTCCGGAAAGTTCGAATTTCGTCCGCTGGAACCCGGTTACGGCATAACCGTTGGTAACGCGTTGCGACGTATCCTGTTTTCTTCACTCGAAGGATTTGCAATTACATCGGTAAAAATTGAAGGCGTAGAGCATGAATTTGCATCTATTCCCGGCGTTATCGAAGACGTGACGGCCATTATTCTTAACCTGAAGAAAGTTCGATTCAAACGGATCGTGGAAGAATTCGAAACCGAAAAAGTAGCTCTTCATATTTCGGGCACGGAAGTGTTCAAAGCCGGAGATATTGGTAAAATATTAACAGGTTTTGAGGTGTTGAATCCGGAGTTGGAAATTTGCCATCTGGAAAAGAAGGCCAATATCAATCTCGAGATTACCATCAACAAAGGCCGGGGATATGTTCCTGCCGATGAAAATCGCGCCTTGCTGCCTTCGGAAGATGTGCAAACCATCGCGATAGACTCCATCTACACCCCGATACGGAACGTGAAATACGAGGTCGAAAATTACCGTATCGAACAAAAAACCGATTACGAGAAATTACTTATCGAAGTTATCACCGACGGTTCCATTCAACCCAAAGAAGCGTTGAAAGAAGCGGCAAAAATATTGATTCAGCACCTGGTATTGTTCTCTGACGATAACAAGATTATGATTGAAGCTACCGATGCCGAAAACCTCGAAGAGTTCGACGAAGAAGTTCTGCACATGCGTCAGATGCTTAAACGCAAATTGTCTGACCTCAACCTATCGGTGCGCGCGCTTAACTGCCTCAAGGCAGCCGATGTGGAAACGCTCGGACAGTTGGTTGAACACAACAAGAACGATCTTCTTAAATTCCGCAACTTCGGTAAGAAATCGCTCACCGAACTCGAAGAATTGCTCGACAGCCTTTCGTTATCGTTCGGTATGGATATTTCGAAATATAAATTAGACAAAGACTAACAGCAATGAGACATAATAAAAAGATCAATCACTTAGGACGTAAAAGTGCCCACCGTAAAGCCATGTTGTCCAATATGGCCACTTCGTTGATCATGCACAAACGCATTTTTACTACCGTTCCAAAAGCCAAGGCATTACGCAAATTTGTTGAGCCCATCATCACCAAATCAAAAGACGATACAACCAATTCAAGAAGAGTTGTTTTCAGCATGCTGCAAAGCAAACAAGCTGTTACGGAACTTTTTCAGGAAGTATCGCAAAAAGTGGCCGACCGTCCGGGCGGATACACCCGCATCATTAAAACCGGATATCGGTTGGGCGACAATGCTGCCATGTGCTTCATTGAACTGGTGGATTTCAACGAAAATATGTTGAGCGATGGTGGCGCCAAGAAAGCGAAAACACGTCGTTCGCGCAGAAAAAAATCGTCCGACTCCGAACCGGCAACAACTCCAAAAGCAAAAAAGGAAGCTAAAACCGAAGAACCGAAAGCTGCTAAAACAGAAAAGGTGAAAACCGAAGAAGCTCCCGCTGAGGAAGCCGCCGCCGATACTTCTGCCAAAGAGGTTCAGCCCGAAAAAGTTGACGAAGTATCCAAAGAGGAGAAACAGGAAATAAAAGAAGAAAAGAAAACAGAAAGCATGGAAGATCAGGTAGTGGAACACAATCCGGCAACCGACGACAACAAGGAAGTTCCAAAACCCAGAGATAATGCTTAAACGAAAACGCTGCGGGAACATTGTCTCACATGGCGAAGACCTAAAAGCTTAGCCGACAATGTTAACTTCAGCGAAGCTGTGATTTTTAAAATGTTAAACATTAAGAAAGCGTTGCGAGTGATTCGTAGCGCTTTTTTCTTTTCTGTGCCGCGAGCTAAACTTTCTCTTATTGCAAGCGTTTTATAATAAATCCGCAATGTTGCATGTGAATTTTGAAACGTGCGTGCGGATAGTTATATGAATCAATGCAGTTAAGCGAAATGAAAAAAATAATAGTCATAGGATGCGGTTTTGGAGGATTACAGTTTGTAAAGCACCTTAAAAAAGATAGGTTCGATATTCTCATCATTGATAAAATAAACCA
>JAQVEB010000293.1 GCA_028698105.1 Petrimonas sp.
TTGCGGCTGCCTATGAACTGAACCGTTAAGGGACTATTTCTAAACGTATAAATGAATTTTGCCAAGCCGTTTTCGTCTTTACCGCTGTAGCGGACAATTTCATAACTTCCGGCTAGGGTTTCAAAACGATAGTTAAGTCCGTCGGAGGTAACGGAAAGCGTTTCTGCGAAGCTGCCGTCGGGAAGTGAAACTTTTATCTGGCGGTGTTTTATGTTTTGTCCGGCAAGCACGCTCTCCAGGTACAACTGCCCTGTTTCCAACACTCCCGAGCGAAGCGTATTGCGGCTCAACGATTGACTTAACGGGAATATTTTGGGAATGTATGAGCCCGTTTCCTGGTATTTTTCATCTTTTTCGAGTGTGAACTGCCGGAGCATTTTTTGTAACGTATCGTTTTTAGCTACCAGCATGGAATCGCAAAAAACAATGTTTCGCTTATTTTCGGCCATTCGTATGTCCTGCAATAGATAATGGCCTTCACTAATCTCGTCAAAAGCTTTAGGAAATTTAATTTTAACGCTATCAATCATGTTTTTGGCAATCGAATAATCACCCCTTTTGTAAGCTTGTCTTGCCGCGTTCAAATAATTTTTTGCATTTTTTTGTTCACCGGAACATGCCGACGTGAACACGAAGAGCAACAGAACACTCAAAAAAACAAAACTTTTTGACAAATATCTGAAAATATAGTATTTGTTCATTTTAATTTTTGGTTTTACGTCACAAAAATACAAATATATTGGCTGCAAAATCGGTTTTGAAAAGCATTTATTGTAATTTTGCAAATCATAACGAAAGTTATTGTGACGTAAACTTTAAGAAATGGATATTCCCCACGAAGCGATTCAGAAACATTTAAGCGACCCAATTTTCAAATTCATATCGGAAGTTGCCGACGAAGCAGGAGTGGACTGTTACGCGATTGGCGGTTATGTACGCGACATTTTTCTTTACCGTGCATCAAAAGATATTGATTTTGTGGTTGTTGGAAGTGGAATCGCAATTGCTGAAGCCGTTTCAAAAAAATTAGGAAAACGATCAAAGCTTGCTGTTTACAAGAATTTCGGAACGGCACAGGTGAAGTACAACGATTACGAATTGGAGTTCGTGGGCGCCCGAAAAGAATCATACACCCACGATTCCCGAAAACCCATCGTAGAAAACGGCACACTCGAAGACGACCTGAAACGCCGCGATTTTACCATAAACACCCTCGCGCTTTGCCTTAACGGCAACAGGTTTGGCCGGCTCACGGACTATTTCAACGGCATGCAAGACCTGGAAGATCTCATTATCCGCACGCCTTTAGACCCCGATATTACCTTCAGCGACGATCCGCTGCGCATGATGCGCGCCATACGGTTTGCTTCGCAACTGGGATTCGATATTTTCCCGGAAACGTTCGACGCCATTGCACGTAACCGGGCGCGTATCGAAATTATTTCCCGAGAGCGCATCGTAGATGAATTGAACAAGATTATGCTTTCGCCAAAACCCTCCATCGGTTTTATCCTGCTGGAAAAAACCGGGCTGTTGGAGATTATTTTTCCCGAACTTGTCGCCTTAAAAGGCGCTGAAACAAAGGACGGGGTAGGGCACAAGGATAATTTTTACCACACGCTGGCCGTATTGGACAACATGGCGCGAATGTCCGACAATTTATGGCTGCGATGGGCTGCTTTACTGCACGACATCGGCAAACCCGTTACCAAACGCTGGGATCCCAAGCTCGGATGGACTTTCCATAACCACAACTACGTGGGCGAAAAAATGATCCCCAAAATATTCAAGCGCGTAAAACTGCCCCTGAATGAGAAAATGAGATATGTGCAAAAAATAGTTTCCATGCACATGCGCCCCATGCAGTTGGTGGAGGACGAAGTTACCGATTCGGCTGTTCGCCGGTTGTTGTTCGATGCGGGCAATGATATTGATGACCTGATGACGCTTTGCGAAGCCGATATCACATCGAAAAACCCGGAAAAAGTGCGCCGGTTCCTGCAAAACTTTCAAATTGTTCGCGGGAAACTGAAAGAGATCGAAGAAAAAGACAGGGTGCGAAATTTTCAACCTCCGGTTGACGGGAATGAGATCATGCAAACCTTCAATTTAGGGCAGGGAAGGGAAGTGGGATTGCTGAAATCGGCCATAAAAGAAGCCATTCTCGATGGAGAGATACCCAACGAGCACCATGCCGCTTTCCAATTTATGCTCGCCAAAGCCAAAGAAATGGGACTAACGCCCATTGAGCCATAAAACTCCCGATATTCAGATAATTTATAAAAAAATAGGCCTACTTTCCTAATATTTTTTGTTACTTTGCACCTGATTTTGAAAAAGGGGCTTGCACGCCACGCCAACGCGCCTGATTTACGTTTCAAAAAACAATTATGGCAAAAAAAAACAGGATAAACAGAGCACGATTTTTTAACGCAAAACTCACCTCAACCATCAGCATCACACTGGTACTGGTACTTTTAGGGCTTACTATCCTGATACTGTTTATGGGTAACGGCTTGTCGAACTTCGTGAAAGAAAACATGAGCTTCAGCGTGATGCTGTCGCACGACATCACCGATGCGCAAATCGCGCAAACGCGTAAACGCCTGGAAAGCATGCCTTTCGTGAAATCTTCCCGTTTTATCAGCAAAGAAGAAGCCAAAGAACAATTAATACAAGAATTGGGAGAAGATCCCGAAGAACTTCTCGGATACAATCCGGCGCAGGATTGCGTGGAGATATTTCTGAAATCGGAATACGCGAACAACGATAGCCTCAAGGTCATCGGCAAAGCCATCGAGAACGAAACGAATGTGGACGATCTGCTCTACCAGCAGGAAGCCATTGACCTGATAAACGAGAACTTATCGAAAGTTACTATGATTCTGCTTATTTTGTCGGCGGTTTTGCTCTTTATTTCCTTTACGCTCATCCGCAACACCATACGCCTGAGCGTTTACGCCAAGCGATTCTCGATCAACACCATGAAGCTGGTTGGAGCTACGGGCGGGTTCATTCGTAAACCCTTCGTTTTGAACAACATGCTCATGGGTATTGTGGCCGGTTTATTGGCGAATGGAATAATTTTGGGGATATTGTATTATTTTAGCAGAGAATACACGCAGTTAAAATCCATTTTATCGGTAACGGATCTCGTGCTTGTTTTCGTCATTGTAATTATTTTGGGGATCATTATCACAACGGTTGCAACTATTTTTGCTGTAAACCGTTATCTGAAAATGAGTACGGACAATTTATACTACGTATAACTTTTACCACTATAGAACTAAAAATATGTCACAAAAAAACTTCGCATTAAGCAAAACCAACCTCATTATTATCGGTGTGGCGGTTGCCATCATCATCATCGGTTTTTTATTGATGACGGGCGCGGGAACAACCGTGGAAAGCGGTTTTAATTCCGATATTTTCAGTGCGAGACGCATTAAAGTTGCCCCGGTTATCTGTTTAATCGGATTTGTTCTGATGATTGTCGGGATTCTGTATCCTTCTAAAAAACAGAAAAAAGAAGAAAAATAACTCATCCTTTTAATTATCTATAAATGAGTTTTTTAGAGGCAATTATAATTGCTATTGTAGAAGGGCTCACGGAGTTTTTGCCGGTATCATCTACAGGTCACATGATTATTACCCAGGCGTTGCTGGGCATAGAAAGTACACCTTTCGTGAAGGCGTTCACGGTAATCATTCAGTTTGGAGCAATCCTTTCGGTAGTTGTTCTGTACTGGAAACGTTTTTTTCACCTGAACCCGATCAAAATAATGGATACCGAAGCCGTAAAAGGAATGGGAACCGGCAAAAAATGGTGGACATACCTGCAACGCATTTTGTATAAATTCGATTTTTACTGGAAATTGGTCATCGCCGTAATTCCTGCCGGTGTATTGGGTTTATTGTTCGGCGATCAGATTGATTCG
>JAQVEB010000294.1 GCA_028698105.1 Petrimonas sp.
AAAACTCGGCTGATCAATACATTGATTTTATCTATACGCTTCCGCAGGATGAATACATGTTGAAATTCGATATCAGGGTAAAAGGCATGAGCAACGGGTTGCATCCGGAAAGCTTAACGAAATTCAAACTGAATTGGGATCAAAAACTTCGCCAGCAGGAGAAAGGGGAGTCGTTCGAGAGGCGCTATGCACGCATCATTTACAGGTACGACAATCAGAGCACGGAGAAGATGAACCCGAACAAAAATGATAAAAAAGAGCTCACCGAACCGTTGCAATGGTTTGCCTTCAAAGATCAGTTCTTTACCACGGTAATTATCCCCGATAAACCGTTTGTGAATACGATTTTGACTTCCACCGACATTCAATCGGGTAATTACCTGAAAGATTACAAAGCCGAAGCCTGGGCGCCGGTAACGGCCGATCCGGATGCCGACTCCTATAACACCGGATTTCGCTATTATTTCGGGCCGGTTCATTATTACATATTGAAAGCATACGACAAGGACGTTAAAAACCCGTCGGATAAACTGTACCTGCAAAATCAGGTGGAGTTGGGCTATAAATGGTTAAGCTGGGTGAACAAGTGGTTTACGATTCCGGTATTTAATTTCTTTCAGAAACAGGGGTTGAGCATGGGCATCATTATCCTGCTGCTTACGCTAATGGTGAAGATCATCGTATTGCCGCTCACGTACAAATCCTTTAAATCATCGGCAAAAATGCGGGTATTGAGGCCGCAGGTGAAAGCCATCGAGGAAAAATATCCGGGAAAAGATCAGGACACAATGATGAAGCGGCAGAAAGAAACCATGGAATTGTATTCGCGCGCAGGTGCAAGCCCCATGAGCGGCTGCTTGCCGATGGTGCTGCAAATGCCTGTGCTGTTGGCGCTGTTTTTCTTTTTCCCTTCGGCTATCGAACTGCGTCAGCAGGGATTTTTATGGGCAACCGATCTTTCTACTTATGATTCCATTATTTCGTGGAGCGGAAATATACCGTTCGTTACGCGATTCGTTGGGAACCACATCAGCTTGTTCTGTTTGCTGATGACCATTGTGAACGTTTGGTATGCCAAATACAACATGGAAATGACCGATACCGGCCAGCAACAAATGGCGGGAATGAAGTACATGCCCGTTTTCATGTCGGTTTTCATGTTTTTCTTTTTGAATTCCTATCCTGCCGGATTAAATTACTATTATTTCCTTTCAACGCTCATCACCATAATTCTGACGATCTCGTTCAAGAAATTCATTGACGAAGATAAATTATTGGCACAGTTGGAGGCTAATAAAAAGAAACCGAAAAAGAAATCGGGTTTCATGGCTCGTTTGGAGGAAGCGCAGAAAATGCAGGAAAAACAGGCGCGCGAAAGAGCGAAAGCGAACGCTAAAAAATACGGACGCTAAGAGCCGCAAAACGTTCCATAACAAAAGAAAACCCCGGAAAAGATCAAACTTCTCCGGGGTTTTTTATGTTGTGATATGCGCGTTATCAGGCAATTTCTTCCGTCGCTTCGTTTCGGTCAATCGTCAGTTTACCGTGACGGTTTGAAACATAGTTCAGGTGATTTTTTTTGGTTTCCTGAAGCACATTTTGCAGCGCAACCATCTCTTTGTTGTTTTCCGACGATCGGGATAAGGCGTTCACGTAATCATCGTATTGCTGAAGAGTCTCCATCAGGTCTAAATGCAAGGCCCGCGCATCATAGTTCGATCTTTTCTGATTCTCATCAGACGAAGTATCGTATATCTGCTTGAACTCTTCGTTTGCTTTTCTGATCTTTTCTACGGCGTCTTTTAAGTTTAAAGCTTGAATATTGGCCGTGTATTTGCTTGTGCTCAAGTCAAACAAAAGGTCTTCTATTCCGCTCGTTTCAACGGCCAAGTTCAGGTAGGGCAGGGCTTCGTATTTTTTTGTCCACAACTCGTTCAACTCCTCATAAGCAATTGCCTCGGGCGAATTGTCTTCGCTCAATTCATACACCTGCATCAACCTCCGGAAAACCGATAATGCGCGATCTCTAACGCGGTCGGCCTCTAAAATTTGTTTACTTGTTTCGCTCTTCAAAATTGTAGCACGCGTGCTTTCCAATTCGTTGGCATCAATTTCCATCTTTTGTAAATATTTTTTAGCGATTGCGTCGGTCAACGAGTCGCTCAACGCAGATTTAGTGGAGTTTACCAACGCATTCACAAATTCTATCAGCTCGCTTTGAGTAAATCTTTTCATATCTGTTTTTTTCGGTTGAAAGTTAGCATTCTGTATTTATAGTTGCAAAAATACAATGATTTTATCAGATAGGGAACGATTAAAATGTTAATTCACAATCTGTGTAAATAATCAACAAATAACCCTTGCCGGAAATCCCGAAAACGGTTTTTAAATACTTTCAAAAGAAATAATCCGTATAATGAACTTATTTTTTTAATGTTTGTTTAAAGAATTAGAATAGGACTTATGTAAAGAGTTAAATTTATTTTAGGAACAATTAAACCTTTACGGTAAATTTTTTTCATAAGAGAACATCTAAATTTTAGCGTTATGAGTGAAGAAAATAAAGTTTTGGAATACGATGAAGATGATTCGATAAAATTCATAAAAGAACATCTTCCGGAGGAAATGAGTGACGAGTTTACGGATGATGAGATAAATTACGTAGTGGATCTTATCTACGAATTTTACGAGGAAAAGGGCTTTTTGGATGAGGATGACGATAGTGAAGTTGAAATTGATGAGGACGAATTGCTCGATTTTGTGATAAAAAATGCACGTAAGGACGCCATCAGAGAATATTCCGAAGAGGAAATTGAAGCTATAGTGGCCGGTGAACTGGCTTATTGCGATTCGTTGAATTTATTTGAGTAACAACCCATTGAATTTATTTTTTAAATAAATAGTATAAATAATTATTAATTAAAATTGAAACACTGACTATGAAACAGTTAACGAGATTATTTGCCATCGTGGTATTGGGTGGCGCATTGGTATTTTCTACAACAGGTTGCGATGCTATTCGTAACATGAACAATACGGCAAAAGGAACTGCCGTTGGTGCGGGCGCAGGAGCGGCCGTTGGAGCCGGAGTTGGCGCAATCGCCGGAGGCGGAAAAGGCGCAGCAATCGGAGCAGGTATCGGAACCGTTATCGGTGGTGTAGCCGGAGCCATTATCGGTAAGAAAATGGACAAACAGGCTGCCGAACTGGAACAGATTGAAGGCGCTCAGGTAGAAAAAGTGAACGATGGCGAAGCCATTAAAGTTACTTTTGAATCGGGTATTCTTTTTGCTACCAATTCAAGTACGTTGAACACTGCATCGCGTGCATCGCTGGACAAATTCGCAACATCGTTGCAGAACAATCCCGACACGGATGTGAAGATTTACGGACATACCGACAGCACCGGTAGCGATGCCATCAACAACCCGTTATCGCAACGTCGTGCCGAATCGGTTTACAACTACCTCACATCAAAGGGAATTTCCGGAACACGTATGGAATCTCAGGGATTCGGTTCAACTCAACCGGTTGCAAGCAACAGCACTGTTGAAGGAAGAGCTCAAAACCGTCGCGTGGAAGTTTACATTCTTCCGAATGCCAAAATGGTTAAAGATGCTCAGGAACAAGCAAAATAAGGTAATTTTTTTAAGATAATATTTTATGATAAAATCGCATTGCCCGAAACGGTGATGCGATTTTTTCGCAACTATGGCTGAAGAATTAAACATAGACGACAACCTCACCAAAAAAGAGAAATACGAGTTGTTGTATCCGCAAATCGAAGCGTTGCTCGAAGCCGAGACCGATATTGTAGCCAATATGGCTAATCTTTCGGCTGCATTGAATGAAACCTTTGGTTTTTTATGGGTTGGCTTTTACGTGGTGAAAGGCCGACAACTGGTTTTAGGCCCTTTTCAGGGGCCGATCGCGTGTAC
>JAQVEB010000028.1 GCA_028698105.1 Petrimonas sp.
GGCTTTGTTCAAATCTTCCTCGGCGCTTTTCCTGTCTTTGGCTTCCAAATACAACAATCCCCTACGGTAATATGCCTGTATGTTGGCCGGATCGAGCCGGAGGATTTCGTTGTAATCGAGCATGGCATCTTCGTACTTATTCATATCGCAAAGCAAAGCTGCCCGGTTATGCAACGCCAATGTAGCGTCGGGGAAGCGGCTCAATGCCGCGGTAAATGAAATGTACGCATCGTTATACCGACCGAGTTGTCGTTGGATGACCCCCAAACTCATCAACAATGCGGCGTTATTTTCATTGGCAGGCTCCAATTTCATCGCTCGTTGAAGGGCAAACTCCGCACTGTCTAAACGATTCGCCTCCATATAATCGGCAGATTTCAGTATCCATTGTTGATACGTTTGCGATTGCGCCGATATCAAAACGACACAAAAAAAAGCAAAAAAAGTCAAATAAAACTTCATAATCTTCAATACTGCAATTGGGATTTCAAAAATAGCTGATTTTTATCTAATTTTGCGCTATCAAATTTATAAAAAAGTAAAAATTAATGCTATTAACTTCTACATTGTTGCAGATTCCCGGGAAAATAATCCAAAGTGACTCACTCATCGTAAACAATCAAAACTCTGTTGCAGAACTTATTAAAGAAGGCCGTTTTGAGGATCTTTTAAACAAATTGATAACGTGGGGTATTGATTTTGCAGGTAAATTGCTGATTGCGCTCGTCATTTTTTTTATCGGAAAATGGCTTATCAAACGGATAAGAAGCGTAGCCGTAAAGCTTGTTTCCAAAAAAGCTATGGATCCAACCTTGAAAGGGTTTATGCGCAGCATTTTCGATATTTTACTTTATATCCTCCTGATTCTGCTGATTATTAATGTTGTGGGCACACAAACCGTGTCACTGGCGGCGTTGATAGGTGCTGTGGGATTGGCCCTTGGATTGGCGGTGAAAGACAATCTCGCGAATTTTGCCGGTGGCGTGATGCTCTTGTTCAACAAACCGTTTAAGAGCGGTGAATTTATTGAAGCACAAAATGTTAGCGGAACGGTGGAATCCATTGGGATACTGTACACTACGCTCAAAACATTCGATAACAAAATGATCTTTATTCCCAACGGGCCGTTATCTACCGGAAATATCGTAAATTATTCCGCACAACGGATTCGCAGGGTTGATCTGACGGCAAGCGTGGACTACGGCTCCAATATTGAGCAGGTGAAAAAAATATTGCTGGATATTGCTTACAAACACGATAAAGTTCTCAAAGACCCCGAACCTACCGCCCGAATGACAAAAATGAATGACAGTTCCATTGACTTCTCTTTCAGAGTTTGGACGAAAGTAGATGATTACTGGACGGTGAATTTTGACCTGAACGAAGAGATATACAACAAACTGAATGAGAATAACCTCAACATTCCTTTCCCGCAACTCACTGTTCACATGGCAAATAACAGTTTGCCGGAGGCAAAAAAAGAATGACAACGGAAGACAGAATTCGCTCGTACGAAGCTTTAGCCGACAAGAGTAAAAAAACGATCGGGCAACTAAAGAAACAAATTTACGCCAATGGCACTTTGCGGCTTGTTTTCTTCGTAACGGCTCTTGTTTCCATCTATTTTTTTGCGGGCAATTTACCGTTCCTCCTTTTAATCGTGCTGGCGACAGCCATCGTTTTTGCGCTGCTGCTCAAAAGGCACAACGCGCTGGCCGATAAAAAAGAATCCGCAGAAATACAACAATCTATCGCGGGGAACGAGTTACAAGCGTTCCGTCATGATTTTTCAGCATTTGACGGTGCTCTCGAAAAGACAGATCCCTCCCACCCATTCAGTTTCGATTTGGATATTTTTGGAGAACGATCTGTATTTCAACAGATAAACCGAACTGCATTATCAATTGGGAAAGAAAAACTGGCCGGTATTTTTCAACATCCGCTCACTGATGCTTCCGCAATTTTAGAAAAACAACAAGCCATATCGGAACTGAGCAAAAAAGAGGATTTCACGCTGAACTTCAGAACGATCGGACAAAAAATCTCCTTTTCCGGCTCCGGCAATAATTTATCAGTTCCGCCGGTGAAAGACAACGCATTATCCGATAGCTTTTTTTGGAAAGCAGCCCTTTGGGCGATACCTCTCATTTATCTTTTTGTCATCGTTTTGTGGTTTATGGGAACGATTTCGGGTGGAATATTTATCCTTCTGTATATTTTCACGCTGGGGTTGTCGGTAATTCCGATGAAGAAAGTAAGAGCCGTTTGGCAGACTTTCGACAAAAAGTCAAAAACTTTATATGCTTATGCCGATCTGTTTGCCCTCGTCGAAAGTGAATCGTTTGAAACCTCTCTGTTACAAAAACTTCAACTCACGTTGCAACAAACACACGCCTCAAAAGCCATAAAAGAGCTTTCGGGGCATAGCCGCAACCTGGATGTCGGCTTCACGCTGGCCATTCTTTTGTTAAATCCGCCGCTGTTGTGGACTACACGCTACGCGATAAAAATTGAGCAATGGATCAGGAAGTACGGTGCTGAAACCGGTAAATGGTTTTCTGTTTTAGCCGAAACCGACGCACTTATTTCCCTCAGCACATTTGCTCTCAACCATCCACAATACACATATCCCGAAATAGCGCAAAACGAGTTTTGTTTTAAGGGCGAAGGTTTGGGACATCCGCTTATTCAGAGAGGAAAATGCATTGAAAACGATTTGGATGTTTCGCGAAAGCCGTTTTTTATGATCGTTACAGGGGCCAATATGGCCGGAAAAAGCACCTATTTGCGCACCGTAGGTGTAAATCACGTGCTGGCATCCATAGGCGCGCCGGTGTACGCGAAAAAACTCACATTCTCTCCCGGCCATCTGTTAACCAATCTGCGTACGGCAGACTCGCTGGTAAACAGCGAATCCTATTTTTTCGCTGAACTAAAGCGGCTTAAAATGATCATTGACCGGCTGGAATCGGGAGAAAAGAACCTTTTTATCGTATTGGATGAAATCTTAAAAGGAACCAATTCCGAAGACAAGCAGAAAGGCTCGTTGGCACTGATGAAACGATTGGTGCATTTGGAAGGAAACGGGATCATCGCGACTCACGATTTAACGTTAGGCGATCTGGAAAAGCAATATCCTTCGGAAATAAAAAACTATCATTTCGACGCCACCATACAGGGCGACACCCTTTCTTTCGATTACCGCTTGCGCGAAGGAATCGCCAAAAACATGAACGCGAGTTTCCTGATGCGAAAAATGGGGATAACGGAATAAAAAACACATCAGACCGGATTTTTTAAAAAAATATACATATAAGTATTCTAAAATAATTATTGTAACGTTTTACATAGATAGGCTTACGCGATAGTTCCCCTAACGGCGAAGATAGACTCACTTCGTTCGCGATAAAGTCGCGGCGTTTAATATTTCAAGAGGCTTTCTGCTTATCAGCGTAGCCTATCGCCGCAGGCTTATCAGACGAAAATATCACAATAATTCTTAGCATTTACTTATTTGAGGAATTTCCTCCGATAGCTGCGCTATTTGAACAAAACGGTCTGCATCATGATTAAAGTATTGCTTCTCATTGATTACTCAAGCGAGTTTAGCCGCAGGGTGTTGCGTGGGTTAATTCAATATTCCAAAGAGCATGGCCCCTGGATATTTTACCGGTTACCATCCTATTATAAAGCATTATACGGCAAGGAAGGTATCGTTCAATGGGCAAAAGAGTGGCATGCCGATGCGATTATCGCCCGTTGGGACCACGAAGGTACCGATTTGCTGAAGACCCTGAATATTCCGGTTATCCTGCAAAATTATAAAGACCGAAGCGAATATTTTTCCAATTTAACCGGAGATTACATTGGAACCGGAGAAATGGCCGCTCAGTTTTTCGTTAAAAGACGATACACCAATTTCGCGTTTTACGGGAACAAAGGCGTGGTTTGGTCGAGAGAAAGAGCGGAAGGATTCAGAAAAGCAGTGGAAAAATCCGGCGGAAACTACTATTATTTCGAAAGCGAAAATTTGAGTGGAGAACAATGGAGCAGCAGCCATATGCAACTGGACGACTGGCTTTTATCGCTCCCCAAGCCCGTTGGTCTGTTTGCATGCGATGATAGTTTCGCACTTCAGGTTTCCGAGATTTGTAAAATCAACAACATTAAAATACCCGAAGAAATTTCGTTATTGGGCGTGGATAACGACGAGTTGATCTGTAATTTGTCCGATCCGCCCATTTCTTCTATCGTGCTGGATGTGGAGAAAGGCGGTTACGAAGCGGGACGATTATTGAATCGCCTGATCACGGCAGAAAAAAAAGAACCTTTCAACATCATTATCAACCCGATAAGGTTCGAACTGCGAAAATCAACCGAGAAATACGCTATTTCCAACGACTATATCTCTAAAGTGGTGAATCACATCGAAGATAATTTCACCGCCGAAATCAACATTGAGACACTGACCCGTTTCGTTCCGCTATCGCGGCGCAATTTGGAAGTAAAATTCAAACAAGAGATGGGAACTTCCATTTATCAGTTTATACTGAATTGCCGGATCGAATTTTTCGCACATTTGCTGCTGACTACCGACAAGCCTTTGTTTGATTTGGCGCTTGAATCGGGTTTTAATGATTGTAAAAATATTTCCCGTATTTTTAAAAAGTTCAAAGGATTTACTCCGTTGGAATACCGGCAAAAATACAATCATCGAAAGATTTGACGTTTTTTGAAGACCGATATTCGTTTTTTTAAGTTATTTGAAGAGTTATAAAAAGTATCTTTGCATTGTTATCAATTTTAAATCCTTAATTTTTAATAAGATGCAAATAAATTCGTCCGGAGGAAACACCGGGAACAAGCGCACTACGTTGTACGCCATGATCATTTTGGCGCTGCTTTTTTTTATATTCGGATTGGTATCGTGGGTAAATACCATATTAATCCCGTATTTTAAGATAACGTGCGAACTGTCGCGTGTTCAGTCTTATTTGGTGACGTTTGCGTTTTACATTGCTTATCTCGTTATGGCAATCCCGTCTTCTGTTCTGCTCAATAAAATAGGATACAAGAAAGGCATGATGTTCGGCTTATGGTCTATGGCCTTGGGTGCATTTCTTTTTGTTCCGGCCGCATATTGGCGCACGTATCAAATTTTTCTTGTAGGACTTTTTCTGTTGGGCATCGGTTTGGCTATTCTGCAATCGGCTGCCAATCCGTATGTTACCATTATCGGGCCTCGCGAAAGTGCGGCAAAACGATTCAGTATCGTAGGCACGGGAAATAAATTGGCAGGCATTATCGCTAACCTGATATTCGCTGCCGTGGTTATCCGCGAATCCGATAAAGTATTGATGAAACAGATTGAAAACGGGGCATTTACAGGTGATGCCTTAACCACGGCTTTAGACGAATTGGTTCGTGGTGTTATGATGCCGTACTTCATCTTAGGGGTTATTTTGTTTCTTTTCGGTATTGTGGTGCGTTATTCCGTGTTGCCGGAATTAGATGCAAAAGTATTGAATAAAAGCACGTTGGATGATGAGAACTCGCGAAAATCAATTTTTCAATATCCGGCGTTGATTCTCGGCGTTATTGCCATGTTTTTTCACATCGGCACCCAAATGATCTCACTGGCAACAATCATTGATTACGCCGGAACGATGGGTTTAGGGCTGGAAGGGCCGGCTCAGAACTTTCCATCGTACACCATGTCGTTTACGTTTCTGGGATACATACTGGGAATTATCCTTATCCCGAAATACGTGGATCAGCGAATTGCACTCTTTGTGAGCGCTTCACTGAATTTGATCTTATCATTTTTGTTGATATTCGTTTCAGGACCGGTGAGACTGCTCGGCATGAATACCGATATATCCATTTGGTTTTTGGTTTTAATGGGGCTTCCCAATGCATTATTATACGCCGGGATATGGCCACTGGCTATCAACGGATTAGGGAAATTGACGAATCTCGGATCGGCTTTCCTCGTGATGGCATTATGCGGCAGCGCTGTTTTTCCGTTAGTATTCGGTTATATCGTGGAATCGAATATGGGTTTCGCCGATTCGGCTTTCCATGCTATGAAGCTCGCTTATTGGATACTGGTACCCTGTTTCGCATATATAATATGGTATGCGGGGCAAGGATATAAAATTAGCAGTTGGAAACCATTGACAAATAAAAAGATATGAATAAAAGATTGATCATACAAAACGCAAGAATTATTTTGCCCGATTCCGTTGAGGAAGGCGTAAGCGTTGTCTGCGAGGGAAAAACAATAACGGACATCAAAAAAAATGACGAAATCGTTATCGCAGATACTGACAGCGTTATAGATGCCCATAACAAGTATGTATCATCGGGATTTATTGATATCCACACACACGGCGGAGGCGGGCACGATTTTATGGACGGAACCGTGGATGCCTATTTAGGAGCAGCTGAAACTCATGCCAGATACGGAACCGTTGCCCTGCTTCCAACTACACTGACAAGCACTTTTGAAGAGCTTATGAACACATTTGCCGTGTATAGGGAAGCCGTTAAACAGAACACGAAAGGCGCGAAATTCCTTGGACTGCATCTCGAAGGGCCTTACTTCGCTTACAATCAGCGCGGAGCACAGGATCCAAAATATCTTAGAAACCCGGAACCCGATGAATACAATAAGATCATGGACTCTTCCGACGACATCGTGCGTTGGAGCCTTGCCCCCGAACTGCCCGGAGCGTTTGATTTCGGAAAAGTGCTGGCTTCGAGAAATATCCTTCCCTCTATCGCGCACAGCGACGCTATTTACGAAGAAGTCTTCGATGCATTTAAGGCCGGGTTTACCCACGTAACCCATCTGTATTCGGCCATGTCAACCGTTACCCGCAGAAATGCATTTCGCTACGCGGGTGTGTTGGAAGCAGCTTATCTTATTGATGATATGACGGTTGAGATTATTGCCGATGGCGTGCATCTCCCGAAATCGCTTCTGCAATTTGTGTACAAATTTAAAGGTTCCGACAAAACAGCCTTGTGCACCGACTCAATGCGCGGAGCCGGAATGCCTGATGGCGAATCCACTCTGGGAAGCCTGGGTAAAGGACAAAAAGTAATTATCGAAGACGGTGTGGCCAAATTACCCGACCGCACGGCTTTCGCCGGAAGTGTGGCGACTACCGACAGGTTGGTTAGAACAATGATAGAAACAGCCGAAGTTCCACTGGTAGAAGCCGTTAAAATGATGACGCTAACGCCGGCACGTATTCTGAAAATAGATAAAAACAAGGGTTCCGTCGCAATCGGTAAAGATGCCGATCTGGTAATTTTTGATCAACATATAAATGTCTCACACACAATAGTCGAAGGAAATGTCGTATATGGAAACTAACACAGCTATCAGCACGTTCAAAAGCGGGAAAATGGAAGTGAATATTTTTCCTGCTAAGGACGAAATGGGTAAAGCAGCAGCAAAAGATGTATCTGAAGCCATTCGGGAACTGCTTGAAAAAAAGGAGGAGATTAATATGATTTTTGCAGCGGCGCCGTCGCAAGACGAAGTCCTGAAATATCTTACAGCCGACAAATCCATTCCATGGAACAGAATCAACGCTTTTCACATGGACGAGTACATCGGCCTTGAAAAAGATGCACCGCAGAGTTTCGGCAATTATCTGAAAGAGAGAATATTCGAAAAAGTACCTTTCAAGAGCGTCCATTATATAAACGGAGCGTCGTCAGACATTCCTTCGGAATGCGAAAAATACACGCAACTGTTAATGGATAATCCCGTTGATATTGTATGTCTGGGAATAGGCGAAAACGGGCATATCGCTTTTAACGACCCATCGGTGGCTGATTTTAACGATAAAAAACTTGTGAAAGAGGTGCTGTTGGAGCAAGTTTGCCGTCAGCAACAAGTAAACGATAACTGTTTCGCATCACTCGACCTGGTACCGTTAAAAGCCATCACACTTACTATCCCCGCCCTGATGAGAGCAAAATACATGTTTTGTTCCGTTCCTTCAAAATTTAAAGCAAATGCCGTTTACAACACCCTGTACGGAAAAATAAGCGAAGAATGCCCTGCGAGTATTTTAAGAACTAAAGAAAACACCATCCTTTACTTGGATAAAGATAGCGCCTATTTATTGAATACCACCCAATAATTGCGTTTTTTGAGTATAAGTGTACGCAAATAAGTGTTTTTTGAGCGAAAAGTGCGTTACTTTTGTAACATTAGAAAATGTTAGGAAACATTACTTATTCTGAATGTTATTAAAAAATCTATTTCAAACGTAAAAATTAATGAATCTCACATGAAAGTTTTAAAAACACTCAAAAAGTACAGTTTATTCCTTATGCTATTAACCTTTTACTCAGTTAATGCGGCTTCAAATACAGCATACGAAATGTATTTGAGCACAGGAATAAATCAACAGGAAATCCCGGTATCGGGTACGGTAAGCGACGAAACCGGTCAGCCTATCCCGGGAGCAGCGGTAGTAGAAGTCGGCACGAACAACGGAGTTGTTACCGATGTTGATGGAAAATTTACCATCAACGTAAGAAACAGAGGTGCACGATTGGAAATCTCTTTTTTGGGTTACAAAAAATCGGAGGTAACAATAAACGGGCCTCAACGGAATTTGCAAATTACCCTCGCAGAGGAAGTAAGTAAACTCGATGAATTGGTGGTGATCGGTTACGGAAGCATGAAAAAAAGAGACATCTCCGGCTCCATTGCAACCATTGATAACGAAAGTCTGGAAAACACTCCTGTAAAAAATGTAATGTCGGCCCTGCAAGGAAGGGCATCAGGCGTGCAGGTAGTCTCGAATTCGGGCGCACCCGGGGATGGAATGTCGGTTACTGTTCGCGGGCAATCGACACTGAACTCGGGGAACGAACCTTTGTACGTAATTGACGGGGTTCCGGTTCAGAGCAATTCGATATCCCAACTAAACGGATGGGAATCGCACGGACTCAATCCGCTCGCCGACATTAACCCGCAGGACATCGAATCCATTGAGATTTTAAAGGACGGTTCCTCAACGGCTATTTACGGTTCAAGGGCAGCAAACGGCGTAATTTTGATCACCACGAAAAGAGGACGGGAAGGAAAGCCCCAAATCAATGTAAACCTCTACACCGGTGTTAGCAAACTTACCCGGAAGTTAAGCGTACTCAACGCGGCTCAATGGCGGGATATTATTATTGATACATACAAAAACCTGGATGCATACAACAACGCAACCACCCCTTCTGAACCACACTGGACGGCTATTGACTCGTTGAACCCGATGAACAACGGCGATGTGGACTGGCAGGACATCATGTATCGTACAGCGTATCAAAAACAGGCAAGCATATCCATTATCGGTGGCAATCAGACCGCCAAATATTCGTTGAGTTCTTCGATTTTGGATCAGGATGGAATTATTTTGGCTTCCAATTACAAAAGAATAACCTCGCGGCTGAATACCGATTTCAGAATTACAGACAGAATCAACGCCGGATACAGCGTTTCGTACACACACGGAAAAAATAACCGCATAAACGCCGGAGGAACCGGAAATAACAGCTTGGTGCAATCAATTCTGGTAAGGCCACCGGTTTACTCCCTCACTTATCCCGACGGTTCGCCGATCTATTATTTCAACGGCAAACGAAATCCTGTAGGGCTCGCCGTGGAGGCCACCCATTTGAACACGACGAACAGAATTATCGGTAATCAATACATTGATTTTGAGATACTGAAAGATCTTCGTTTCAAAACAAACATCAGTTTGGATTACATCACTATGAAAGAAGATGAATTTTATCCGACGACCATTGATTACCGGGCCGGATATAATTCGGGTGCAGTGAGAGCAACCAATAACCTCACGTGGGCAAACGAAAATTATTTAACGTACAACAAAACGTTCAATGAGGTGCACAACGTATCGTTACTCGGCGGTTTCAGCCAACAAGCCTGGAAGCTGGAAACCACCGGATTAAACGGACAGTTTTTTGCAAGCGATAACATAAGAACGCTCAACGGAGCGGGAACAATTTTCGGACAAGATGTAAACACCACGGTGGAGCACAGCCTGATGTCGGTTTTCGGTCGTGTGAGTTACGATTTTATGGGAAAATATTTGTTTCAGGCAAATATGCGAGCCGATGGCTCATCGCGTTTCGGTAAAGAAAAGAAATGGGGTTATTTCCCTTCGGCTTCACTGGCATGGCGTTTTTCGGATGAAAAGCTTTTCGATAACCTCAATGCGCTCGAAGACGGTAAAATAAGGCTAAGTGTGGGACAAACCGGTAACGAATCCATCGGTAATTATGTTTCGCAAGGCGAATTCAGTTTAGGAGCTAATTATCTCGATTATTCAGGAGCTGCACCCACTGCCATGCCTAATTATAATTTATCGTGGGAAACAACCACGCAATACAACGCAGGGATTGATCTTTCGTTGTTCGCCGGACGTGTTTATCTTACAGCGGATGCCTATCTTAAAAGAACGACCAATCTCTTGTTCAATGTTCCTATTCCCGAAACCACAGGTTTTGATTTTATTACACAGAATATTGGCGAAATTCAAAATAAAGGATTGGAGTTTGCGTTGACCACCCACAACATCACGGGTAAATTTAACTGGACAACCAATTTTAATATCGGAATGAACAGAAATAAGATTGTTAGTTTACCGGAAAATATTCTGACAAACGGATACCTCCAAAACGGCACATACCACATTTTAAAGGTTGGTGAATCAATCGGTACATTCTACGGATGGAAATTTCTGGGCGTTTATTCACGCGACGAAGATAACGTGAATCAGGTAAAATACGGTTCGGCAAACGGAAAAGTTTTTCGCGGAGGCGATCCTATTTGGGACGACTTGAATGGAGACAAAATCATTGATGATCAGGATAAACAAATCATCGGCAATGCACAACCAAAATTCACGGGAGGATTAAATAATGATTTTTCATACAAAAACTTTTCGTTAAACGTTTTCTTCCAATTTTCCTACGGAAACGATATCTACAGCAACCTCAACATGATGCGGAATTGGGTATTTGCATACAACAATGTCTCAACCGATGCATTAAACCGATGGAGAAAACCCGGCGATATCACCGATTTCCCGAGGCCTATACGCAACGACCCGTTAAGAAACGAATACCTTCGCGTTTCGGATCGCTGGGTGGAAGATGGCTCGTACGTGAGATTGAAAAATATCACATTGGCATACAACCTGCCGGCAAAAATGGCGAATAAAATATTTCTTGAGGGATTGCAATTCTATGTAACGGGCGAAAACCTGGTAACATGGACGCATTACACCGCTTACGACCCTGAGGTTAGTTCCTACAGCGGATTACAGATTGGCGTAGATGATGGATCGTACCCGCAAAGCCGTACGTTCGTCTTCGGATTAAACATCAAATTTTAAAAAAGTATTGAGCTATGAAAATTACAAAATTTATATTTATAATGATCTTTTCTTTATCGGTAATCTCTTGTAGCGATTTACTGGATAAAGAACCTGTCAGCAGCTTTTCGGCAGATGGTTTCTACAAAACCACAAGCGATGCCCAGGCAGGAGTCTATGGAATTTACGACGCAGCGCAATCGGTATTCAGAACAAATTTCGCCTATTGGGGCGAGGGCAGAGCCGATAACGTGAAAACGGCCCAATCGGGCGAAGGCCTTATGCTGCTGCAAAACAATCTGGACGAATCACTGGCTTCGGCATACTGGGGTTCTTTGTACGATATGATAAACAGGGCAAACTACGCTATTAAATACATCCCCAACATCTATAAAGAAGGTGATGCGGCAGGAAATCAACTAGTGGGAGAAGCCCGTGCACTCAGAGCGTTAGCTTATTTTTACCTCGCAAGAATCTGGGGTGATGTACCGCTCATTACGGAACCATATCTGTCAATCGAGCAAGACATCTTAGTTACGAGAACCAGCAAAGAAACCGTACTCGATTTAGTGGAAGAAGACTTGAAATTCGCCGCACAAAATTGCAGGGATAAGTTCGGGAACGACAGAGACCGGATCATGTTCACCAAAGGATCGGCCAACGCCTTGCTAACGCATGTTTACATGTGGCGCCACAAATACGATGAAGCACTCACTACTTCAAATCTCGTGCTGAACAACAGCTTATACTCTCTGGTTACTACTATGGATGATTGGGGCAAAATATTCACCAACAGTTATTCCAAAGAAAGTATTTTTGAGGTTGGATATAACGAAAAGGAAACCAATTCACTCCGTGTTTTGTATGCTATTGGCTCTTATGCTATTTTCACTCCTTCAGAAAAGTTCAAAGCTTCGTACGAAGCCGGCGATAAACGCATCGAATATGTGTACGACGTCACGCTGGCCGATCCCAAGGCAATCTGGAAATATTTAGGCAAAGGATTGAGCGATGAAGATCCAACACCTTCGAAACAAAATATTGTTCTGATGCGGTTGGCTGATATTATGTTGTTACGCGCCGAAGCGTTAAATAAAAAAGGAGGAGCACAAAATCAGACAGAAGCCCTCGGATTATTAAACAGGATAAGAACACGAGCCGGATTACCTGCTTTCGCAACTGTGGGTGATGCTTCTACCATGTACGGGGATTTAGAGTCTGCAATTTTGCATGAACGCTCTATTGAACTGTGCTTTGAAGGACATCGTTGGTTCGACTTGGTTCGCACGGGAAAAGCCATATCAACCATGCAGCCGATTAATGGATTAAGTGATGAACGGAATTTGGTTTGGCCTATTTCCATTACATCGTTACGGAAAAATCCCAATTTGGTTCAAAATGAATATTACAAGTAAACGATCTTAAACACGGATAAAAATGAAAAATATATATAACGCATCACATAACATATTCAAATGGTTTGTCTTCACAATTATTGTTTTCGGCTTTTTCTCCGGATGTGAAATTCAGGACAACTTTGAATATCAGCCAAGTCCCACGAATCCCAACTTAAATATGACGGCTTGGGAATTTATACAAGACAGAAGCGATATCATGTCTTCGATGCAGGAGGCAGTCACACGAGCACAAATGGAAAATTATTATTCAGATAATAAAGGTTACACGTACATTATGCCGCGTAATAACGCATGGAAAAAATATCTGACAGCGAATAAATACGCATCTGTTGCGGATATTCCGGTGAATGTTCTCCAAAATGTGCTTAAATACCATTTGGTGAAAGCTAAGGTCAATTTTTCCGATCCGGCGCTGTTGGAAGCCAATAATCCCATTGCCTACCCTACGGAAAGCGGACAGGTTATGTACCTTTCACATTCTACAAATTACCAGGGACTGATAAACCAGGGAACAAAAAAACAATGGACAATCATTACTTCTAATTTGGAAGCGACAAACGGTACCGTACACGTTACGGACGATGTGGTTTATCTAAATCAATAATGCATGGATAAAAGACTTTTTTTGAAAACCGTTTTAGCAGGATCAATAGGATATGCCTTGAGTTATAAGGCATATCCTGTTTCCCTTTTCGCTTCGTTCAACGAAAAAGGTTCAACCGGAGAGAATGCGGGTATCTTCCCTTTTTTACCCTTTATCAGTGAATATAATATTGGCGATTATATTCCTAAAGATCAAGGCGGAAAATTCGTTCAAATGGAAATTTTCGGTACGGAAGAAGATGCGGTTATCGTAAAAAAAGTACAGGAGGGAATACTACAATACGTTTATGGTGATCCCATCAATTGGGTGATATTCGAGAAGTTGGAACTCGAAAAAAGCGTCTGGCTGGCCCGGTTATATTTTCTGCCGTCTTTCGCCCGCATGTATTACCTGAAAAAAGACAAATCCTACCTGGATTTTGCCATGCAGTTCCTTCGGAAATGGTACACCGAAAACGCTGCGCTGGCCAAAGCGGGAAAAACACGATACAATTGGACCGATATGCAAATCGCCTGGCGATGTATCCATCTTTCCTGGCTTTATTTTCTCGGCGAAAAAGAATTAACTCAAAGCGATAAACAATTTATTATAGGCATTTTAAAGAACCACTCCGAAGTCTTGCTCGAACACTTCGGTGAACAACCCCTCAACGAGTTCAACCATCAGGCGCACGGCGCGCTCGCCATGCTTTATACCGGCACATTGTTTCCTTACATGCCACACGCCGATTCGCTGGTAAAAACGGCAAACAGAATCTTGGAACACCATATCCGGCGCGCTTTTTACGAAGACGGCGGAAACGTGGAACAAATGTTCGGTTATTATCCCTTTGAAGCACACCTCTTCAGGGACGCTTATTTGCTTTGCAAATCAAATAACATTGCGCAACCGCAGCGAATTGAAGAGTTGCTGCGAAAGATGTACGACTTCATCACAAACGTAAAGCAACCCGATGAAACCATGCCGGTTGTCAACGACTCGTACGAAATGCCCACAAGCCCCATTCGTTCCACAATAGCATCAACGCTGGGTAATGTTTCCGAATCTTGTATAGCAAGCAAACTATTTGCTGAAACGCAAATTGGAACGCTCAGAAACCGGTCGTGGTACGTTTTGGCTAATCCGGCAAAAACCATCGGAGCTCACATGCACGCCGGCCGGCTGGCTTTTAATTTTTGCTACAAAAATATGCCCGTTTTGCGCGACAGTGGATGCTGTAATTATGATGATCCGCTGCTGGTTACATGGTATCGGACGTCGAAAGCGCATAACACAGTTTTAATAGACGGTAAATCCGATGCCGCCACTTCAACCGACATCCTGTGGGCGGCAAAAAGGGAGACCGGAAACAAGATCACCGATTTTGAAAAAAATGAGGATTATACCTTTTTACGGATGCATTCCCCGGCTTCCGAGGAAGCAAATTCATCGGTAGAATGGTATCGTTCGCTGGTGTTGATCAACGATAAATATTTAATACTTCACGATTTTTTCAAAACAGCCGGCAAACACGATTATGAGCTTCTTTTCCATTTCGACAAAGCGAAAGCATCACTTGAGCAAAACCGTATACTCTCCGTAAAAAAAGAAGAAACTATCTTCTTTGTTCCCGCCGATAAAAACAAAATCAAGGATATCGAAATAAAAGAAGGGTTGATAAGCATCGGTGGTAAAACAGAAAGGGCGCCAATGGCTGTTTATCGCATGAAAGCCACAGGCGATTTACATTCCTTCATCGTTTTCGCTCCGAAAAACAAGCCGGAAATTCACTTAAAAGAATTTATTTCAGCCGATGGGGCCGCCCTTCAAATGAAAGAAAAAAACAACCGGACAACCACGCTCCTGCTCCCGAATACCGGATGTGAACATTTTTCGGCTTTCGGAAAACAAACGTCCGGTAATGTTAAAATATATTTTTAAAACACCTGTCCTATGATAAAAAACCGATTCTTATTTTTTCTGCTTTTCGTCTTCGTATTGTTGGGGAAAACAAGTGCACAAAACGATTTCGGTGTAAAAGGATTCCATCTTGATCTGCGCATTCAGGTAATGAAGCCGCAAGCTCTGCACGATTTTGCCAAAGAATTGGCCGGTTTCGGCATTAACACGCTTGTTATGGAATGGGAGGCCTCTTATCCATATAAAAAGCATGCCGTTATTTCCAACAAATATGCTTACACACGGGAAGAAGTGTCCGCATTTATCTCCTATTGCAAATCGTTGGGGATTGACGTTATTCCCTTGCAACAATGTTTCGGCCATGTGGAATACATTCTGCGAAACGAGCGATATAATGCGCTGAAAGAAGACCGGAAAGATATTTCGCAAATATGCCCGCTTGAAACCGAAGGCGACAGCCTGCTTTTTTCCGATTTGTTCCGGGATATGGCCTCGTTGCATCCGTCAAAATATGTTCATATAGGCGGAGATGAAACCTATTTGCTCGGGCATTGCGAAAAATGTGCGTTGAAAGCTGCCAGGGAAGGAAAATCGAAATTGTTTGTGGATTATATGAAGATGATCGGCAACATCCTCATTGATATGGGTAAAACACCGGTAATGTGGGCCGATATTTTGTTGAAATATCCCGAAGCAGCTGCAGAGCTTCCCATGAAAACCATCTTCATTGATTGGAATTACGGGTGGAAGACCGACCATTTCGGTGACATCGGCGCGTTGCAAAAGCAGGGGCTCGTATTTTGGGGTTCACCCGCCATTCGCAGCCATCCCGACAATTGGTACGTAACGGAATGGGAAAAACACTTCAACAACCAGCGCGATTTTATTCCTTACGCCAGGAAGGCCGGTTACAAAGGTATGGTAATGACATCGTGGTCAACTTCCGGACTATACGGATTTACGTGGGATGTCAATTACGAAGTACTGGATATGAAGCAAATACGCAACACCTATCCGTTGTCCGGGTTTCGCATTTTGGTGGCTTCTTATGCCCAGGCACTAAAACAAAAAGAACCGTTAGACCCCAAAGCATTTGTAACGAAATACGCTGCCGAACGTTTCGGATTTACAAAACCGGAGAGTGAAAAATTTTGGGAAACCTTTACTATTCCACAGGAAATAATTCGGGATGGGAAGCCTGTAAATAGCAATTGCATAGGCGATTTACAAACAGAAACAGGCAAAATAAAAGACATACTTTACAGCTTGTCTCCTAAAAGAAATCAACAAGAATTTGAGCATTTCAGGTTGATGATTGATTTAAGAGACTTTTACCTGAAATTCAAAGAAATAAAGGCGATCTATAATTCAGCGAATTTTTCGAGGGACGAGGCGAATAAGCTAATTCCCGAACTTGAAAAGTTGATGGAAGATTCAAAAAAGCTGGATAAACGCTTTTACGATTTGCAAAAGGGCTTCTTGTCCGACGAAGGGATTGAAGAACAGGCTGAATTTCGAAAACTCGATTTGGTAAATACGTACAACAGAATTTTAAATATCAGCAAATAAAACATGTTTTTCAAAATGAAATATCTGTATTTGATCGCAACCGTTTTGCTGTTGAATATCTTATCGGGATATGCAACGGAACCGGTACGATTAATTCCTCAACCTTCCGAAGTCGAACAATTTGATGGCCTTTTTTCATTACGCGATAACATCAAAATCATCGGAAACAGTGAAACGAAGAACGAAGCAACATTTTTAGCAAATGTGCTGCAAAAAGGATTTGGAC
>JAQVEB010000295.1 GCA_028698105.1 Petrimonas sp.
AACGCGCGCTTCCAACGCTGCAAAGCAAAGAAACGGCTTTGCGCATGGAAGTGAAAAAAGCCAAAAATGAAATTGACGAACTGGACAAACAACTCGAGAAACAGATAAAATCGTACGAAAAAATGCTCGGCATGTGGACAGAATTTGATCCTTCGCTCGTGAAAGTGAAAGACGTGAACTTATCCCGAAAAAAAATCGCCGGCGTGGCCATTCCGTTACTCGAAAATGTGGAATTCGAGACAAAACGCTTCAGCGTTTTCAATCAGCCCAAATGGTTCCTCGACGGGATATACACCGTGGAAACACTGGCCGAGGTGGGCATCCGAAGGGATTTTAACGTGCTCAAACTGGAGCGGTTGGAATATGCGCGCAAGAAAACCACGCAGAAAGTAAACCTCTTCGAGAAAGTGCAAATACCCGGATACAAGGACGCCATTCTCAAGATAAAGAGATATTTGGAAGACGAAGAAAACCTTTCCAAATCGTCGCAAAAAATTATGCGGGCAAAACAGGAAAAAAGGCAGGAGGAAAAAGGATGGTAACGAAAATGAAAAAACTTACTTTCCTGATCTATCACAAAGATTACGATCAGTTCCTTCACGATCTTCGTGACTTGGGTTTGGTGCATGTGGTTGAAAATAAAACCAATAAAGAACAAAGCGCTCAACTGGATGCTTTCAACTCACAGTGGAAAAAACTGACCGACGCAAAAAAATTGCTGGAGAAACAGATTGACAAAAAAAATCCGCTTGAAGAAAATCCGGTTGATGTACAAAAAGGCTTCGGCTTACCCGCGATGATAGAAAAAATACAGGAAGAGCGAAGTACGTTGGTTCAGCAATTACAAGTCGCTAAAAGAGAACGTGATGCGTTGATGCCGTGGGGTAATTTCGATCCCGAAAACATTACCCGCTTGAAAGAAGCCGGGCATTACCTCGATTTCTTTGTTGTTCCGGCACGAGAATATAAACCGGAATGGGAAGAGTTATACAATGCGGTAGTTATCAATACCATCGGATCGAAAACGTATTTTTTGACCGTTACCGAACGCGAGAATGTTGCGCGGGAAATTAATCAGGAGACGGTGAAGATACCCGAAGTCTCGTTGGAGCAATTGAATCAGCTCGTTGGAGACCTCAACGAAAAAATTACGGCAAAAGATGAAGAGCTTCGTCAGCTTGCGGCCGACCTTCCTTCGGTGAAAGCGGCCATACAGGAACTCGAACTCGACATTCATTATACCAGCGTGGTTGTTAGCGCCGATCAGGTAGCCGACGATAAAGTCATGCTGTTGCAGGGCTGGGCTCCGGAGCAGAATCAACAGGAAATAAGCAACTATCTGGAGTCGAAGAATGTATATTATGAAATGGCTGATCCGCAACCGGAAGACGACGTGCCCATCCAGTTCAAAAACAACAAGTTTACCAAGCTTTTTGAACCGATCGCCGAGATGTATATGTTGCCCACCTACAACGAAATAGACCTTACGCCTTATTTTGCGCCGTTCTACATGATTTTCTTCGGATTGGCTCTCGGCGATATCGGTTACGGCCTTTTTCTGTTCCTCGTTGCAACCACGGTGCGGATACTGAAGAAAGATTCTTTGGGAAAAGAGCTCAGAGGAATTCTGATGCTGGTGCAGATTCTGGGCGCTTCGGCCTTCTTCTGCGGCCTGCTTACGGGAGGTTTCTTCGGATTTCAGATATACGATATCAATTTGCCGTTCTTCCAAAAACTGAAGGATGGCGTGTATCTTGATAACAATCAGATGTTTGTGCTCTCGTTGATCTTGGGCGTGGTACAAATTATGTTTGGCATGGCGCTTAAAGTATTCAACAGGGCAAAACAATTCGGGTTTATGTATTCCCTTTCAACCATCGGGTGGTTTGTGTTACTGGCCAGTTTTATCGTAGCTTATCTGTTGAAAAACGTCTTCCCGATGTTTGGTATAGCCCATCTTGTTGTCATGGGGCTGGCCGGCATTCTCATTTTCTTCTTCAACTCACCCGGTAAAAATCCTTTCCTGAACTTTGGTTTGGGGTTGTGGGACGCTTATAACATGGCAACCGGGTTGTTGGGCGATGTGTTGTCGTACGTGCGGCTTTTCGCGTTGGGACTATCGGGAGGAATTCTCGCGAGTGTGTTTAACAGCCTGGCCGTGGGCATGAGTCCCGACGGAAATGTAATTATCGGCACTATCGTTACCGTATTGATATTTGCCGTTGGCCACGCCTTAACGATATTCATGAACACCCTGGGCGCTATCGTGCACCCCATGCGTTTGACGTTCGTGGAATTTTACAAAAACTCCGAATTCACCGGTGGAGGGAAAAAATATAATCCGTTCAAGAAATAGAATAACAGAATTAAAATAACTAAAAACAATTACAATTATGGACATTAATTTATTACTTGCCTATTTGGGAGTTGGTATTATGATCGCTCTCTCAGGCATTGGTAGCGCATACGGGGTAACAATAGCCGGAAATGCGGCTATCGGATCGTTAAAGAAAGACGATACCAAATTCGGTAATTTTCTGGTGCTGACGGCTCTTCCCGGTACGCAGGGGTTGTACGGTTTTGCCGGATATTTCATGTTTCAGAACATTTTCGCCGTTTTGGCGCCCAATATCACCGCTATTCAGGCGATGGCTGTGCT
Organism: Petrimonas sp.; assembly: GCA_028698105.1. GTDB lineage: Bacteria > Bacteroidota > Bacteroidia > Bacteroidales > Dysgonomonadaceae > JAQVEB01. Next base: position 2,660 of record JAQVEB010000295.1, read on the forward strand.
GGGAGGCGGTTTGGCGATGGGTTTGGTCGGATTATTTTCGGCTATTCGCCAGGGACAGGTTTGCGCCAATGGTATCGCTGCTATCGGACAAGGACACAACGTATTCGGTAATACGCTTATTTTGGCGGTATTCCCCGAGCTTTACGCCATTGTTGCTCTTGCCGGTGTATTCCTTATCGGAAGCGCTGTTGCATAACATCGTGGTAACTTACAACAAAGCCGTTCCCCTGCGGGAGCGGTTTTTTGTTTAAGCAGAATTAAAAAAATAACCTAACGTGAGTTCGACGTAAGGATCTTAGTTGAATCTACTGATAATAAATAAGGTAATAAGGTTTTAATCCTTGCCCAACCATGTTTGTACTAAGGTTGTGGGAGAAAATAAGGTTTTTAAATGGAACAAATAACCTTATTTGTATTTTTATTAACCTTAGTAGAATTTAAAACTCAGTAGAACAGAACCTTATTAGCTTATTTTTAATATAATAACATCTTTTCTTGCATCGAACTCACGTTAACTTAGTAAAGTTTTCAATTGCCACGGGTTTCAACCCGTGGGATAAGGAGTGAATAAAAAAGGCTTTAGCCGAACTTACAGCTCTCAAACTTGGGCTAAAGACCAATGCTGTAATGCATTCTCATGGGCGTGTCTCAAAAGCACACGGATGACACAGATTAAACGGATCTTCACTGTTAAGAAGAATATACTGTGTTGATTTGTAGAATAATAAAATCCGTGTATATCTGTTAAATCAGTGTTGTCAGCGTTCCATTTTACTTTTGAGACAGCCCCAATTGAAATAAGAATAAGAGAGTTGTCTAATTATGAGTAATTATTTTTTAAACTTCACTAAGCGAAATTAATCCAATTAACCGGAAAACAGTCTGAAAAATATTACCAAAACAAAAAAGTGATGAAAAAAACAGCGATATCTATTCTTGTAATCCTGATCTCGGTTCTTTCGATACAAGCTCAATCGTACGATCTAAAGATGATGAACGGAAACTTCAATTGTTATCTGGACTTGTTTCCTGATAGTACCTACATCATTAAACTGAGTACAAAAAATACGCCCGATCTGGTAATGTCACAACTGTTTTCCTTCGGAAAATATTCGGTGAACAAACAAGGCGTGTATCAACTCAAAGACCGGACAAACGAGTACGTAATGACGCTTGAAACGGCTTCCGAAAGCACGAAAGATAAGGTGTTGTTCGTGAAAAACAGCTTCGGGTGGATGCAAAACAATT
>JAQVEB010000296.1 GCA_028698105.1 Petrimonas sp.
ACCAGTTTTCGAGCCTTGTTGCGTACATCAGATAGCCGATAAAGAAGAGTGCGAGCGCCAGTAAAATTCCGATCAAAAAACTATATAATAACCACGTTGGTTTCTGTGGCTTTACCAATCCGATTTGTTTTCTTCCGTGTTTCGAAAGAAAAAAAAACGGCGTGAGAGCTGAAAAAACCATGATATACGAGATGGCGGAATAATTATTTCCACATTTGCTTTCAGCACCATCGCGAAACGGACTGCACAGACGGTGAAAAGTAAGATAAGCCCGAATTTCCAATCGAAACGGAAATGTTTGCTCCAGAAACTGTTGAATTCGCTTTTCATTCAGATCCTACGTATTTTGCAAATTTAAGATTTTTCGATTGAAAACGTCGAATGATTTTATGCAAATCTATAAATCACATTTTACAAATTACATAAATTCATCCATTATTTTATGCAAATCTATAAATCGCATTTTATGAATTACATAAAAAATCTTTGCTCTCTGCTCTCCGCCCTTCGCTCAAAACACCCATACTTCCGGTTCAAGCATTACGCCGAATTGCCGGAAGACCGTGTTTTGCACTTCGCGCATAAAATCGGCTATCTCCCGGCCGTTTTCGGTACCGTGGTTCACGATGATGAGTGCATGATGCTCGTAAATGCCTACGTCCCCTTTTCGTTTTCCTTTGTAACCCGCTTTTTCGATTAAATAGGCTGCCGAAGTTTTAAAATCGTTCTCGCCCACGTTGTAAACAGGCGCATCGGGCAGTTTAGCCAGTAACCTTTCTTTTTCTTCCTTCGTCAGAACCGGATTTTTGAAAAAGCTTCCGGCGTTGGGTAACAAAGTGGCGTCGGGGAGTTTTCGGGTACGGATACGAATGATGGCATCGCGCACCTGCCGCAGGGTAGGATGGGACAGGTCCTTCAGTTCACGGCCCACATCCACATACTTTTCTTTGTACGCAAACGACTTACTCAAACGGAAAACCACACTCGTGATCACATAATGGCGCATGCGTTTGAAAATGCTGTTCCGATATTCAAATTCGCATGCTGCGTTGGAAAATTCCAACGATTCCCCTGATGCCATTTCCACGGCCCGCACGCTCACGATCACATCTTTTACTTCCGTTCCGTATGCGCCGATGTTTTGGATGGGCGCCGCCCCCACGGTACCCGGAATGAGCGACAGGTTTTCCACACCGGAATATCCGTGCGAAACGCAATAAGACACAAAATCGTCCCAATTTTCGGCTGCGCCGACTTCCATTTCAACGGAATCGTCGTTTTCCGATAGTTTTTTTATTCCCCGCATTGCCGGTTTTATCACCAATCCGTCGAAATCTTTCGTGAAAAACAGGTTATATCCTCCACCGAGGATCAGTTTCGGCTCATCGGCGTAAGTTTGCAGGATTTCCGACAATTCTGCTTCGGTCTCCGGCTCGCAAAAAAGTTTGGCAACGGCCTTTGTGCGAAACGAATTGTACGGTTGGAGCTGTATGTTGTGTTTTATGTTCATAATATGTTTTTATTCTAAAAACTGATAATGCTTCGCGATAGGTTGAACGATAGACGAACTTCGTTCGTGATAATTATCGGCGTAGCCGTTATCGCGCGAAGCGCCTATCAGCAAAGCGCTATCGTGCTCAGCATCTATCTGTAAATCAGGAACACGCACGGTTTTTTATGCATATCGGGCAGTTTGCCTTTCCAGGCTTTTACGGTTTTTGTGACGATGAACTCATCCGCGCATGAAATATTCATCGCGATGCAAAGGCGCGTTTGCGGTTTGCAATGCTGCAAAATATCTTCAGCCAGTCGTTGGTTGCGGTATGGCGTTTCGATGAAAAGCTGCGTTTGGTCTTCGGAGTACGCCCGGCCTTCCAGTTGTTTGAGTTTTTTTACCCGCTCCGCATTATCAATGGGCAGATAACCGTGAAACGCGAAGCTCTGTCCGTTGAACCCCGATGCCATGATCGCCATGAGCATAGACGATGGCCCGACAAGCGGAACCACTTTGTAGCCTTCGCGTTGCGCGATAGCCACGACGTCGGCGCCGGGATCGGCAACAGCGGGGCAACCGGCTTCGGAAAGCAAACCCACGTTTTGTCCCGCTTTCATCGGCAAGAGAAAACCCGATATTTCATTGCCGTCGGTATGCTTGTTCAGTTCGTAAAAGGTCAGTGAATCAATGTTGATATCGGGATTGCATTTCTTCAGAAACCGCCGTGCGGAACGCACATTTTCCACGATGAAATGGTGCAAATTGGAAATAATTTCCGTGTTACGGCGTGGCAAAACATCATCGGGCTCGGTGTCGCCCAGCATTACCGGGATCAAATAGAGGGTAGGGTTGTTCATTTTCTGTTTTGTCGGTTTTGTAAAGATACACAAATATAATCATTCCAGCCCTAAATCAGAAGCCGAAACGGATGATATCGTTTATTGATTCGATATGAATTTGCGATACGAAATGCTGCAACAGATTGATGTGGGCTAATGCGGCGAACACAACCACCATGAAAACAATGCCGTAGATGCCGCCGGTAACGTGCGCCGAATGGTTGATGCCTCCCGCCTGACGTTTATCCAGATAAACCGATATCAGGATAAACACAAAACCGAAAAGGAAGGCCGGGAGCCATATCGGGATAAACATGATGCCCATAAAGTTCATCGGATTAATGAGCACGTACGCGAAGACCACGGCCGAAACCGCACCGGATGCACCCAAACCGCGATACGAAGTATCTTCCCTGTGTTTTAGGTAAGTGGGGAAAATGGACACCAATAATGCGCTTATGTACAAGAGGATATACGAAATGCTTCCGGTTTGTGCGCCCAGCGTACTTTTGAAAACCCGTTCGATGTCGGAACCAAAAAGATACAGCGTGAACATATTAAAGATCAGGTGCATGTAATCGGCGTGCAACACACCGTAAGAAAACAACCGATACCATTCGCCGCGCGACACGGCAGGCGGATAAAAGATGAGCTTATTTCCGATGTTGCCGTTGCTGAAGGCGGCAATGGAAACAATTGCCGTTGCGATTATAATGACAAGTGTTAACATAAAAATGCTTTTTTCAAATAAACACAAAAGTAATAAAAAATCGGATAACACCGCGTTCTGCGATAAATCCCAACCCTGACAGTTGTTTCGTTTTTATTACGTTTTGAAAAGAGGAACAGTAAAAATTTGTTTTTCGTACACATTATAAAATCATTTTTTATAAATTTGATTTTTCAAAGTTGGAATAGTCAAGTTTTCAACGTGTTTTTTTTATCTCATTCTCTCATAAATCAAGAAAAATGAAAAAGTTATACTTCGTACTTTCGACGCTTCTGATCATCGGGTTGCATTTGCAGGCTCAAACCCTCGAAGAAATAGAGCGGACACGGGTGGTGCTTCCCAACGGCTGGAGTTTGACCAGCGTTGGTAAACAACTTCAACTGGGCGATCTGCCGCTCAATATGGCCGTGAGTCACAACAAAAAATTGCTGGCCGTTACCAATAACGGACAGAGCGAGCAAAGCATCGAATTGTTTGATACCGGGCGCGATGTACGGTTGGATAGCGTGAAAATCGCAAAATCGTGGTACGGCCTGGCCTTCAGCGAAAACGATCAATACCTGTATGTTTCCGGCGGAAACGATAACTGGGTTGTTCGTTACGGCATCAAAAACGGAAAGCTCATCGAAAATGCGAAATATGTGCTCGGGAAGCCGTGGCCGAACGCTGTTTCGCCAACCGGCGTTACGTTGGACGAAAGCGCTAACCGATTGTATGTTACCACCAAAGATGATAAAAGTTTATATATCTTCAATATAGCTA
>JAQVEB010000297.1 GCA_028698105.1 Petrimonas sp.
TTTCATTAGTGGCAACAGTGGGCGCTGCTCGTCCGAAAGTAGTATTTTATGGTAATAACAGGTCTGACTTTTCATTTATTCCCGGCAATGTTGCCCCCGGCCTGTTATTCCGTAAACCGGACCATTTTGAGAATTATGACGACTGGCCATTCCTGTGGGGGGAAAACGAAGGTACGATCGGTGGCAATACCAGCTATTTAATCTTCGGAAGTGTCTTCAAAAATGTTGTGAAAAAATAAAATTCCATGTTAGTGAGGTTGTACTACAAAAGTCTTGTGATACTGGAAAGGGTGGATGGAAATTAAGTGATATTTTATATGTGTGAATTTTAAATTTTATATATATGAAAAAGTATGTTCTAGTTGTTTTAGCTATTTTATCAACGATTCAGGTGTTTTCACAAAATCCGATTATTCGGGATCAATTCACTGCTGATCCGACGGCAAGAGTCTTCGAAGGGAAGGTTTTTTTATTTCCTTCACACGATATTATCAGCCCAATTGAACCTGAACGAAAATGGTTCTCTATGGAAGATTATCATGTATTTTCATCTGAAAACCTCGTTGATTGGAAAGATCACGGCGTTATTGTAACACAAAATAAAGTTCCTTGGGTACGGGAAGATTCCTATGCCATGTGGGCGCCGGATGCTATTGAAAAGAATGGAAAGTATTATTTCTATTTTCCGGCAATGGCTAAACCGGAATTTGGGCGTGGTTCAATGATAGGCGTTGCTATCGCTGATCATCCGGAAGGGCCTTACACACCTCTTGACAAGCCTATTGCCGGTACAAACGGCATTGATCCCGGATTGTTCATTGATAAGGATGGTCAGGCGTATCTTTATTGGTGTGGCGGTGGTATGTGGGTGGCCAAATTAAAGCCAAACATGATTGAACTTGATGGTGAACGTCATCAAGTGCAGGGACTTCCCACTGGAGGGGGCTTAAAAGAAGGGCCTTTTCTTTTCGAGCGTAACGGTATATATTATTATACTTATCCGTGGGTTAAGAACAACACAACAGAAGTATTATACTACTGCATGGGCGATAACCCGATGGGGCCATTTAAGGACGGAGGAGTGATTATGGATGAATCTCCCGTCGGGTGCTGGACGAATCACCATTCAATTGTAGAGTATAAAAATCAATGGTATCTGTTTTATCACCATAACGATTATTCGCCCGATTTTGACAAAAATCGGTCGGCGCGCATTGATAGTGTTCATTTCAACTCCGATGGCACGATTCAAAAAGTTATTACTACGTTACGTGGAGTTGGTATAACAAACGCTGAGAAAGAAATAAACCTCGATCGCTATTCAGGCATCCAGTCTGACACCACTGTTCTTGTTACTTTTATTAATCCCGTTAATAAATTTGAAGGATGGAAAACTATCTTCAACAAAGAGGGAGCGTGGATAAGATATAATAATGTTGATTTTGGTGCGGGAGCCTTAAAAAAAGTAATGGCGCGTGTTTATTCTGCAAGAGGGGGTACTCTTACAGTAAGTGCAGGGAAAAACGGTGATGTACCTTCTCCGATAGCGAGAATCGAAGTTCCTCCCAGTGGAAAATGGTCTGTATTGGATTTTAATTTATCGAGAACCGTTAGAGGAGTACAAGATATTTTCGTTTCACTCAATGGGAATAATCGTGTTCAAATAGATTGGATAAGTTTTGAATAAAGCTTTCACTTGCTTATCTCATAAAGGTACTACTACGGAATTTTTTTTGAATATATGAAAGAGGCGTATAATAGTAATAAATACAATATATATTAACTTGATATAATATGTTTTGTAACATACAAAATAAATAAATTGTATAAAAATAAATGTATATTTTTGTCAGTATAAATAATTTATATACCCATCTGAGTTTCAGCAAATACTCGCTGGATTGGTTTTTGAAGGTTGGTCATAATAACGGTTAAATTTTCGTTTAAATGTAATAATTGATTTGCAAATGAAAGACTTTGGATTTTCTAAACGGTTGGGATTATTTCTTTTATTAATAATCCCCATGTATGTTTTTTCTCAATCGTTAACGGTTAGAGGAACAGTCACGGATTCGAATAAAGATCCGTTGATTGGGGTGAATGTTGTAGAAAAAGGAACCACAAACGGTACGGTTACGGATATTGATGGGAATTTTACCCTAAATGTTCCTCAAGACGCTACGCTTGTAATATCTTATGTGGGTTTTACATCGCAGGAGGTACCTGTAAACAGACAAGCAATCATTAATATTATTCTGAGAGAAGATACAGAACTCTTGGAAGAAGTGGTGGTTGTTGGCTATGGTACACAGCGAAAAGAAGCGGTTACAGGTTCAGTTGCCTCCATGCGGGGAGATGATGTACGCGAAGTAGCTTCATCGAACATTACGCAGGCCTTGCAAGGGAGGATTGCCGGAGTAGATATGGCACAGACTTCGTCGAAACCCGGGTCACAGATGCAAATACGCATCCGTGGAACACGATCGCTGAATGCAAGTAATGATCCGTTAGTGGTGCTCGACGGTATTCCCTTTGCCGGCTCTATTACCGATATTAGTCCAAGCGATATTAAAAGTGTTGATATCTTGAAAGATGCATCTGCAACCGCAATTTATGGCTCTCGTGGTGCAAATGGTGTTATCTTGATAACAACAAATTCAGGACAACGCGGGCAAAAAGCTCAGTTTTCTTATAACGGTTATTATGGCGCGAAAAATATTTTCTCGAAATATCCGATGATGAATGCCTCTGAGTTCATTGAACTTCGTAAAGCTGCCGGTCAATTTACGAATGGTGTAGATGAATCGGATGATGTAAATACAGATTGGCAGGATTTGTTTTATAAACCCGGTATGGTAACAAGTCATGACATTGGTGTTTCAGGTGGAACCGACAAGGGAAATTATAACTTCGGAGCAGGATATTACAAAGATGTAGCTGTTCTTCCGGGACAAGATTACAGTCGTTACTCCATAAGGGGTTCATTAGATCAGGAGGTTGGAGCTTTTCGTTTTGGCTTTTCCACGAATAATAATTATTCATTGACTAATGGAAACAACTTAGGCATTTATGGAGTTCTAAGTCCTTCTCCAATTGCCAATCCTTACAACGAAGACGGTACTTGGAAAAGAACAATCAAAATGCCACTGGATGAACAATGGGTTTATTCAAGAGAAATTATCGAAAATTTGGGCGATAAATGGATTGATCAAAACAAAGCATTCGGTTCATATAATACATTATTTGGGGAAGTAAAAATTCCCCGGATCGAAGGTTTGAAGTACCGCTTGAATCTCGGTTTGAATTTCCGCACAAGCAACGGAGGCAGTTATACCGGTGAAGGCGTATTCAGTACCACAGCTTCGACTCCCTCAACGGCAACCATCAGTAATTCGTTAATAACAAACTGGGCAGTTGAAAACTTAGTTACTTTTGATCGTGTATTTGCGGAAAAACATCAAGTGAATGTGGTGGGCATGTATTCCGCTGAACAAACGAAATATAACCGCTCTCAGATTTCGGCAAAAGATATTCCGGCAGACGCGTTTCAGTTTTATAATTTAGGGCGTGCTGCAGGCGAAATAACCATAAATCCGGATTATCAGGATTATCAACTCAGCGGGTTAATGTCATGGATGGGACGTTTAATGTACTCTTATGACAACCGCTACATGATAAGCACTACATTTCTTACTGATGTTTCCGCGCGATTGGCTGAAGGACACAAATAGCATTCATAGCCCGCAACCTCTCTTGGTTGGAATATGAAAAACGAATCTTTCATG
>JAQVEB010000298.1 GCA_028698105.1 Petrimonas sp.
CGGAAAGTCTTAAAACTGTGTTTTTGTAATGAGAAAGATTTAGGCCCAGATCCCATCCTAGATCTCCTACGTTATCCCTGTAATTGAAGGTAAAGTCAAAACCTGTGTTCTTCATACTTCCGTAATTGATATAAGGTTTACCGATTTCATCATTCGCTAAAGATGAGTAAGCTGCCTCAATCAGCATATCCGATGTTTTCTTTTGATACACTTCGAAGGTAGTAGAAAAACGGCCATTCGAAAAAGTAGCATCAACACCTAAATTAGTCATAGCCGTAGTTTCCCATTTCGTATCTTCATTCCCGAATCTTGCCAGCATATAACCTAACGTTGTTCCAGTATTGGCACCACCTAAATCATAATTCGTATTTTGAGGAGTTGTTCCGAACTCCATTGCATAATTCGTAATCCTAGCCATTTCAGAGTTACCGGTTATTCCGTAGCCCGCTCTTAATTTCAAATCATCCAACCAGCTACGTGTTCCTTCCATGAAGCTTTCCTCGGAGACACGCCAACCAAAAGATGCGGAAGGAAATGTTCCATATCTGTATTTTTTCGCAAAACGAGAAACGCCATCTCTACGAACAATTCCCGTAAACAGATATTTGTTTGCCAAACTATAATCGGCACGTGCGAACACACCGAACAATGCAAATTCGCCGTTATACCATGAATCATTCTCCCGTTGATCGTTTCTTTCTCCCATACCAAGCGTCCAAGTATTGATGTTGTCTTCAAATAAATAATTTCTGCGTGATCCATTCATACCTCTTCCAAGTCCGTCTCGAATAGCTTCACTTCCTAAAACAACATTTAAAGAATGAATATCGTTGAAAACTTTATTATATGTCAAAGTATTGGTCCATACCCAACGGAAGTTAAATCCTGACCTTTCTTCAAAGCTATTTGTACCAGGGCTCTCCGAGAATTCAACATTCTTCTTATTCATATTATAACTATACCAATTGGTATAATCGAGACCAAAACTTGAACGGAACATTAATTCTTTCATTAAATCTGCCTCGGTCCATACATTACCGAATATACGCGAATTGCTCCAGTAGTTATCTTTATTTCTATATCGGTCGGCAACAGCATTTTGCCAGTTTCCGGTTCCTGTTATCTTTGAGCCACCCCAATTATCAAACTCATCTTTAACGGGAACCCATGGAGAAGAGCGATAAACCCACGAATAAGGGGTAGCTTCGTTAGCTGCCGTATTTAATCCATTGTCCTTTGTCCATGTGTATTGCAAATTCTCTCCAAAGCGCAACCACGGACGCACATCAAAAGATGTATTTAAACGGGTCTGATATCGTTTATAGTAAGAATAAACTGCGGTTCCCTGCTGATCGAAATAGTTTAATCCCATCAAATATTTACCTTTGCTGTTACCACCTGATAATGTTAGTTGATGATTTTGAATGGGAGCTACCCGGTCTATCTCTTCCCACCAATTCGTATCTGAGAACCGAACCATTTGATTGTCCGGAAACGAATAATTCTTAATATCTATATTCTGATTTCCACCGGCTCCACCAGTAGTCAAATAATTGGGTATTGTAGGTGTTGCTCCGGTTCCGAATTGAGCATGGGATGGGAATCTTTCTTTACCAGTCTTTTCATCAAATTTTGCATTACGGAGTACTAACGCATTTTCCTGAGATTCCCATTCCAATGCTAATCTGTCGTTAGAATTAAGCAAATCATAACGTTTTCCGGTCTTCTGAACGCCATAGTAACCGTCATATGTAAGTTTTGGTTGACCTGAAGCTGTACCCTTTTTTGTGGTGATAAGAACCACACCATTAGCTCCTTGTGCGCCGTAAATAGCAGCAGATGAAGCATCTTTCAGTACCTGCATACTTTCAATGTCATTCGGGTTCAAACTGCTTAAGTTCTGGTTTCGTGTAGAAACCCCGTCAATTACATACAACGGGCCATTGTCGTTCACCGTATTGATACCACGAATACGTACGGCAGTAGCTGAGCCAGGAGAGCCGGTTTGTCCAACATAAACACCAGCTGCCTTACCTTGTAATTGCTGCGCAGCGGAAGAACCGGTAGAAGCTAATAAATCCTTTGTGTCAACTACGGCTACTGATCCAGTGATGTCTTTTTTAGCTTGTGTTCCGTAACCTACCACAACCACTTCCTGTAGCGTCTCGGTATCTTCTCTTAAAACAACCGTCATACGGGTATTATTCCCTACCGGAATTTCCTGAACGGTAAAGCCAACATAAGAAAACACCAACACAGAATTTGGAGAAGCGACGTTTACAGTAAAATTACCGTCAATGTCGGTAATGGTACCATTCGTAGTTCCTTTCTCCATTACGTTAACCCCAATCAGCGGGCCTCCGCCTGCGTCGGTTACGGTTCCGGTAACACGTACCTGTGCATACATTCCTGTTGCACACATCACAAGAAATAACGCAAAAAAAGTTTTCAGCGTTATTTTCAAAAAAGAATGTTTCTCTTTTTGCATAAACAAAAAATTAAATGGGTTAATAATAAAATTTAATTACGTTTATTTCACAATTCGTATATTGCTATCTCTCTTCGTGTTCAGCTATATTCATTCAGTTTTGCCGTGTGTTTTTTAAACTGCTTAACGCAAACAACCGTGCAAATATAAGCAATTATACACATTTTACAACACATTAAAACTATTTTTTAAAAAAAGTTTTTCAAAATCATAATAAATGTGTAATTAAACAAACCTTAAATTAAAGAAAAAGTGGGCAATTCTTTCAAAATGTCAATGATGATCTGAAATTTTAGTTTTACATTTGCTAAATTTCTTTTCGACGGAGGATTCCCGATCATAAAAAAACCGAATTTATATGAGAAAGATTGTTTATACTTTATTATTCGTGCTTATTTTTATTCCGTTTTGGTTGAATGCGCAACCGAAAATCATTGCCCACCGCGGATATTGGAAAACCGAAGGATCGGCGCAAAACTCCATTGCGTCGTTAATGAAAGCCGACTCCATCAATGTTTTCGGCTCGGAAGTGGATGTCTGGCTCTCATCTGACGGCGTTCCGGTGGTTAATCACGATGCCGATATCGAAATAGACGGCAAAAAAGCGGTGATCGAGGACACACCCGTTGCCACGCTCCGAAGAGCGCGGCTCGCCAACGGCGAAATCGTGCCTACGGCAGAGGAATACCTGAATGCTTTTCTGCGGTGCGAAAACGTGAAACTGATCATCGAATTCAAAAAACACAAAAGCAAATCAAACGAGAACGTGCTCACCCAGAAAGTCGTTGATATGGTGCGCGAACGCGGGTTGCAGGATAAAGTGGAGTATATTTCTTTCGGAATAAATTTTATAAATCAGGTGCGCCGCCTCGATCCGCAGGCGAAAGTATATTACCTGAACGGCGATATGGCTCCGGCAGTGCTTTCGGCCATGGGAGCCGCGGGGCTCGATTATCATTACAGTGTGCTCTATAAACATCCCTATTGGGTGGAAGCGGCACACAATTTGGGGCAAAAGGTGAACGTTTGGACGGTGAACAAACCGGAAGACATTCAAAAAATGATTGATTTGAACGTGGATTTTATTACCACCGACGAGCCGTTGCTCGTTCGTGAAATGATTGAACAATAGATTTTCGCTTCGCGTTATTCTGTGGTAATTCAGTAGATATTCACTTCGTGTTATTCAGTTGTAATTTGCTCACTTCGTTCGCGTTATTCATTGTGTGGCTGAAAATATTCTCGCTACAACAAATTACAACCGAATAACGATTGAATTACAAC
>JAQVEB010000299.1 GCA_028698105.1 Petrimonas sp.
TGTTTTCTATAACAACACAGAACGTCCGTTGAGTTTATTTATGGGATATTATCACGATGAGGAATTAACGCGTCAGGTGTACTCCGATAACGTTTACCACACAGGCGACATGGCCTGGCGCGATGAAGACGGTTATTACTGGTTCGTAGGCCGTACGGACGATGTGATAAAGAGTTCCGGTTACCGCATTGGCCCGTTCGAGGTAGAAAGTGCCCTGATGACACACCCGGCTGTGGTGGAATGCGCCATTACCGGCGTCCCCGACGAAGTGCGCGGACAAGTGATAAAAGCAACCATCGTGCTGGCTCAGGAGTACAAGGAAGGCGCTAACGAAGCGCTTGTAAGAGATATTCAGGAACACGTTAAAAAGGTTACTGCTCCGTATAAATATCCCCGGATCATCGAATTTGTGAACGAATTACCCAAAACCATCAGCGGTAAAATTCGCCGGGTCGAAATTCGCGAAAAAGGAAACAATACGGCGGAATAATTTCGCCTGAAACGCGGTTTTCAATAAGTTTTAACGTCAATAAAGTTAATATAATAGATCAACAAATATCCGTTGATCTTTTTAATATTCATTAGCGCAACATTATCAAAACGGGGGTTGTTTAATATATAGACCCACCATTATTGATAAATTTTACGCAGATGAACAAAACACTTACAAAAGACGAAATACTGAAACTGAAAGCGGCCTTTCTTTATGTTCTAAACAAAAACAAGGAGAAAGGTGTGGACATGTTCCACGTTTTCAAAATCATGTATTTCGCGGAGAGAGAACACCTCTCCCGGTATGGTCGGAAAAGCATCCGCGACACGTTTTACGCGTTACCCAACGGCCCTGTTCCGGGCGCTTTGTACGACATCATAAAATTTAAGCAGCATAAACTGGATACCGGTTTCGGATTCGATGAAACGGCCTATAAAACCGTTTTGAACGCTTTTGATGTGAAAAACAATTCATACAATATTTTTCCGTTGGAAAAATTCGATGAAGGAGAGCTTTCTCAGTCCGATATGCATTGTTTGGACAATTCTTACAACAAATACATCAACATTCGCCAGCGAACGCTATCGGATATTTCGCACGACTCGGCATGGCAAAAAGCGATGGAAAGAAAGGGAAAAGACAAACGCATGAGCAGTGAAGATATCGCGCTCGCAGGTGAAGCCAATCAGGCCACCATCGAACAAATCCGAATGAAGAACCCCGCGGTTTATGCACGGTGAGCCCTGCAATGGGCATTTAGCACAAAGGATTCCGAACAATGGAATCCTTTTTTTGTTTACCTAAAAAAGCAATTTTATCGCCTTACAAATAAAATGCGTATTTTTGCAATTTATTTCAGACTAAATTAAAAAGATTGTTTATATGAAAAAAGCGTATGTATTTCCCGGCCAGGGAGCCCAGTTTGTGGGCATGGGCAAAGAACTGTATGATACTTCAGAAAAAGCGCACGATCTGTTTGAAAAAGCAAACGATATTCTGGGATTCCGCATCACGGACGAAATGTTCTATGGCGCAGACGAGGGGCTTCGTCAGACCAAAGTTACCCAACCGGCCATATTCATTCATTCGGTTGTTTTGGCGAAAACGCTGGGCGAAAACGTTAAACCCGATATGACGGCGGGACATTCACTCGGAGAATTTTCGGCTTTGGTTGCCGCCGGAGCGCTGTCGTTTGAAGACGGCTTGAAACTCGTGTACAAAAGAGCTTTGGCCATGCAACGCGCGTGCGATTTGCATCCGTCCACCATGGCGGCTATTCTGGCCCTCCCCGACGAAAAAGTGGAAGAAATATGCGCCGCGATTGACGAAGTGGTTGTTCCGGCCAACTACAACTGTCCCGGTCAGGTTGTGATTTCCGGTTCGATGAAAGGAATAGAGATCGCTTGCGAAAAAATGAAAGAGGCTGGCGCCAAACGTGCCCTTCCACTGAAAGTGGGCGGCGCTTTCCACTCTCCGCTCATGGAACCGGCGCGCGAGGAGTTGGCTAAAGCCATCGAAAACACCCTGTTTCACCAACCGATATGCCCGATATATCAAAACGTATCTACCATCGGCGAAACCAATCCCGATACGATTAAGAAAAACATGATCGCGCAACTCACTTCTCCCGTGAAGTGGACGCAATCGGTTCAAAACATGATCAAAGACGGAGCAACCGAATTTGTGGAATTAGGGCCCGGAAGCGTTTTGCAAGGGCTGATCACGAAAATTGATCCCCGCGTTACGGTCTCGGGAAAACAATAATACGACAGTTATGCGGTTTGGGGGTTGAGGCTGGAGGCTGGACTCACACCTTGACAACTCAAACCTCATAACTCATAACCCACAGCCCATAGTCAATTAAGCTTTCTTAGGATAGTTTTTTTGTTAAAATCATAAATAGCCGATAAATTTGTTCCCGCATCACCATTATCAAAACTTGAATAATTATGAAAAAATTAATACTCGCATTCTTTTTAGCGGCGTTTGGCCTAAGCTCGTTTGCACAACATCAAACGCCGGTTGATTACAAAACAATTGAGAAAAACGTAAATGACCCTTCTTCGGAGCTTTATTACCCGAAGCTGCTGGAACGGTACAACAACGGCGACTCTACGTTCACACGCGAAGAAAAACGTAATTTGTACTACGGTTACGTATTTCAGCCCACTTACTCGGCGATGGATACGTCGCGGTACAATCAACGCCTGATGACAACATTATCGAAAGGCTCACTCACTCCGGCCGATTACGGCAACGTATTGGCCGATGCCGATGCACTGTTGAAAGAAGACCCTTTCAACATCAGGGCAATGAACGCCAAATTGCTGGTTTATGCGCAACAGGATAACGTTCCCGGATACAAGAAAGTGATCCAGCAACGCAAAAATATGCTGGAAGCCGTGTTGAGTTCCGGTGACGGAATAGAGAAGAAAACAGCATTTTACGTGATCAAGGTGGCGCACGAATACGATTTACTGGGGCTTTTCGGATATAAATTCGGCGGATCGGATAAAGTGATTGATCATTACAATTACCTGAAATTGGCCGAAAACCGCTTCGGCATTGATGGACTGTATTTCGATATCTCGCCCGTGCTCAGGTATATGAGCGAACACAGCAGATAAGCACAAAATGGAAGATAACCACAAAGCCGCGGTATTTATTTATCGCGGTTTTTTTGTTCATAATGCACAACCAATGGGTAACCGCGAATTTTTTCGTGAAATAACGGCCCGTTGTTTCTTTGCGTTGCAAATCTATGCTTATCTTTGTTGTGTGCGAGGAAAAAATAAGTTGATTTTTTATGTTTATTAAATTTAAAAAATAAGTACTCATAGTTTGCTTATGTCTTTAATTTCCACGCCTTAAATATTCCGAATTTCAACTTTCAATTACGATAACCGGCTAAAAAACATCCGAAATGAAAAAGACAATCTTCTTGCTTATCGCGCTCTTAGTGAGCTATACAGCATCTTCACAACACGGCAAAACCTACGATATCGTTATTTACGGCGGCACATCGGCCGGAATAGCAGCCGCTGTAGAAGCTTCCCGTTCGGGAAAAAGCGTGATCATCATCAACCCCGATAATCACATCGGGGGCTTAACGACCGGCGGACTCGGCTTCACCGATATCGGCAATAAAATGGTTATCGGCGGAATCTCGCGGGAATTTTATCAACGAATCCGGGAATATTACAACAAACCCGAAGTCTGGAAGTGGCAGGAAAAATCGCAGTTTCAGGAACGCGAGCAATCTTCGTCGCCCGAAGGCAG
>JAQVEB010000300.1 GCA_028698105.1 Petrimonas sp.
GCAGAGCCCACTTATCAGCGGATCACCAAGCGATATTTCGAGGAGGCTAAGGGATATTCCGCAGACGAAAGACCCACTCTTGTGCAGATTCTCGGGCCCGGGCAAATTTCGCCCTTCGATAATTATTTTAAGAAATACGGGAAAGAGTATGGGTTGGATTGGCGATTGCTCGCTTCCGTCGCATATCAGGAATCGAACTTCGATAATGAGGGCAAATCGTGGGCAGGCGCTACCGGAATCATGGGATTGATGCCGGCTACGGCTGCAACGATGGGAGTGAGAGGTGATTCGCTTTACGATCCCGAAATGAACATCAAAGCCGGATCGTTATACTTGAGCAGGTTGATAAAAGCGTTTTCTTCGGTGGATGACCTTACGGAGCGTATCAAGATGGCTTTAGCAGCATACAACGGTGGCATCGGGCATATTTACGATGCGCGCGCGCTGGCCGAAAAATACGATGCCAACCCCGAAGTGTGGGAAGGCAACGTGGAAAAATACGTGCAAATGAAACGGTTTGAGCAATATTACGAAGACCCCGTTTGCAAGGCCGGCTATTTTCGGGGCGATGAAACGCTGAAATATGTGCCGGAAGTGATGAACCGGTGGCAGGCGTATCGGGAGAAGGTGAAATAGTGCCAAAAGATGACTGCTGATTGCTAAATTACTAATTCTTTATTAATTGAAGCTGTTTCAAAATTGAAACCTACGATCAAACTGTCATTTTGAACGCAGCAAAGCGGAGTGAAAAATCTATAACTCGTAACCAAAATAGATTCCTCCTACCGTCGGAATGACAAATTGAAAAAGCACTAAGACTTTAGAGACAGTCACTCTCCGCCGTATGGCGGAGGAGGGGTTACACATTCTTAATTCCCCTTGTACCAATCATACATGCGTTGCACGCCTTCCTCAATTTCGATCCGGTGGCGCCAGCCAAGTGCATTTAGTTCGGAAACGTCGGTCAGTTTGCGCATGGCTCCATCGGGTTTTTCTGCATCGAAAACGATTTCGCCGGCGTAGCCGATGGTCTTTTTGATGAGGAGTGCCAAATCGCGGATACTGATTTCTTTTCCGGTGCCTATGTTGATGTGGCAATTACGGACTTCTTTTTTATCTCCTTTCAGGTCATCGAAATTTACATTTTCCATGATGAAAACACAGGCGTCGGCCATTTCTTCGCTCCACAGGAATTCACGCATCGGTTTACCGGTTCCCCACAATTCTATTTTTCCATTTTGAATGCCGTATTTTGATAGGATTTTCACTATTTCTTCCTGCGAATTTTCGCCCGAGACGTTTTCTACCGGCCGGGTATTCAAATCCTGGCAAATGGCATCCCAATTGTTTTCCATCAGGCATTTGCCGAGATAAATCTTTCGGATCATGGCGGGCAGTACGTGGCTTTTTTCGAGATCGAAATTGTCGTTCGGCCCGTACAGGTTAGTGGGCATTACAGCAATGAAATTGGTGCCGTACTGGATGTTGAAACTCTCGCACATCTTTAATCCGGCTATTTTCGCGATAGCATAAGGTTCGTTGGTATATTCCAGCGGCGATGTCAGCAGCGAATCTTCACGCATCGGTTGCGGCGCTTCGCGCGGATAAATGCAGGTACTGCCCAGAAAAAGCAGTTTTTTAACACCATTTCGCCAGCTTTCGCCGATGACGTTGTTTTGTATCTGCAAATTGCGGTAGATGAAATCGGCACGATAGGTATTGTTGGCGATAATCCCGCCTACGTGCGCCGCCGCAAGGAAAACGTATTCGGGTTTCTCTTCTTCAAAGAATTGTTGTACGGCCACGCCGTCCATTAGGTCAAGTTCTTTAGATGTTCGCCCTATCAGGTTATCGTACCCTTTTCCCTTCAGGTTTTTCCAGATTGCCGAACCCACCAATCCGCGGTGGCCGGCGATGTATATTTTTGATTGTTTGTTCATTTTTTATGACTGTTAGACTGTTGGACAAAAGAGTTTCAGAACTCAGAACTCAGAACTCAGAACTCAAATCTCATTTCCCCATCACTCATTATCTATTTCGTCCTTTACTTTTAGTTTCCGCACAAACTTCATATCGTGTTGCACCATCAGTTTAACCAGCTCCGGGAACGAAGTTTTGGTGGGATTCCATCCGAGGAGCGTTCTCGCTTTTGTGGGATCGCCGAGCAGTTGCTCCACTTCGGCGGGACGGAAATATTTGGGATCAACTTCAACCAACGTCTTTCCGGTTGCCGTATCAATGCCTTTTTCGTCAATTCCTTCACCTTCCCAACGCAGGGTAATGCCCGCTTCGGCAAACGCCAGCGTGCAAAACTCACGCACGGAGTGCATTTCGCCCGTGGCGATCACAAAATCTTCCGGTTTATTGTGTTGCAGGATGAGCCACATGCACTCCACGTAATCCTTGGCATAGCCCCAGTCGCGCATGGCATTCATATTCCCGAGATAAAGCTTATCCTGCATTCCTTGTGCGATACGAGCCACGGCAATGGTGATCTTGCGGGTAACAAAAGTTTCGCCGCGGCGTTCGCTCTCGTGGTTGAACAGAATGCCGTTCACGGCAAACATGCCGTATGATTCGCGGTAGTTTTTCGTGATCCAAAAACCATAAAGTTTCGCCACACCATACGGACTACGCGGATAGAAAGGTGTGGTTTCTTTCTGTGGCACCTCCTGCACCAATCCGAACAATTCGGAAGTAGATGCCTGGTATATTTTTGTTTTCTTTTCCAAACCTAAAATACGCACAGCTTCTAATAAGCGCAATGTGCCCACCGCATCTGTTTCGGCGGTATACTCCGGCACGTCGAAACTCACTTTCACGTGGCTCTGGGCCGCGAGGTTGTAGATTTCGTCGGGTTGAATGGTTTGAATAAGGCGGATAAGCGAGCTGGAGTCCGTCATATCGGCGTAATGCAATTTAATCAACTTACGGTGGTGCATATCGCGAATCCACTCGTCGAAATACAGATGTTCGATGCGTGCCGTGTTGAAAGACGATGAGCGGCGCAATGTGCCGTGCACTTCATATCCTTTTTCTAAAAGAAATTCGGCCAGATAGGAGCCGTCTTGTCCGGTAATGCCGGTGATTAGGGCTGTTTTTGTCATATAGGCTTTTATTGTTGGGTTTTGTAGAGTTTTCGATTTCACATTGACTTCATAACCTGAACTACTCGTTGAATATCTTCGTTCGTTAAGGACGAACCGGAAGGAAGGCATAGTCCATCTCTAAAAAGTTTTTCGTCCGTATCATCTCCGAAGTATAGCGCATCGGAAAACACAGGCTGCATGTGCATCGGTTTCCACAAAGGGCGTGTTTCGATATTCTCGGCTTCCATTTTCAACCGGATATCTTCACGGGTAAAGCTGGCAATCTCCGGGTCAACGATAATGCAGGTTAACCAAAGGTTAGAGTCGAAATCGGTGTTCGGATTGTCCATTATGAAAACTCCTTTTATGGACTGTAACTCACTTTTGTAAACAGCGTGAATCTCCTGCCTTCGGGCAATATGTTCTTCCAATACAAGCATTTGTCCTCTTCCGATACCTGCGCAGATATTGCTCATCCGGTAATTGTATCCTATTTTTGAATGCTGATAATGGGGCGCATTGTCACGCGCCTGAGTCGCGTAAAACTTGGTCTGCGAGGCTTCTTCGCCGGTGGAACAAACGAGAGCCCCTCCTCCTGATGTAGTGATCATCTTATTGCCGTTGAACGACAAACAGGCAAACTCGCCGAAAGTCCCGCACTTTCTTCCTTTATATGAC
>JAQVEB010000301.1 GCA_028698105.1 Petrimonas sp.
AAAACATTTTTCTTTTTCATATGCGTTATTATTTAAATGGTGAATTAAAAATCAATCGACAGGGTTCCCCTGAAGGAACGGCCGGGCATGGGAAAGTTGCGCACAATCTCGTAATTTTTGTTGCCTACGTTCAATGCCTCAACCGAAACATGCCAGGTGTGCCGTTTGGTGCTGATGACTTTCGAGAGCGAGAAGCTGTGATCGGTATAGGCCGGCAGTCGATTTTGGGGAATATTTTCTGCCAGTGCATACCGTATGCCCGACCACAACAGGGTATATGACACTTTGAACCACGGCATTTCCAGCGTGGCATGGGCTGCACCCGACGTGCGGGGAGTATAGGGAATCTGATTTTTGTAGGTGGACGAATTCGGCTGAGTCATATTCAAAGCCTTTTGATAAGAAAATGTGCCTCCCGCCGAAAAGCTCATTTCGTGCGGCAGGTTGAAGATGCTTTCCAGCGAAAGATCGATGCCGTCGATGCGCACTTTTCCGTAGTTGACCATGCTCCACTCGAACATGTTTTTTACGGGAACGGCAACGATTTTGTTTTTTATTGTGTTGCGATATGCGTCTGCCGCAAACGAGAGGAAGTTCAGAAGGTCGCCCCCGGAAATGCCGTAGGTGAGTCCCAGGTTAAACTGTTGGGCATCTTCGGGTTTGAGGTCGCGCTTGCCCACGAGCGAATAATACAAATCGTTGAAAGTGGGAAGCCGGAAAATGTTTTTATAGAAAGCCCTGAAATGAAGGTCGATATTGTTGAACGGACAGGTCGATACGGCAATGCAGGGCGATACCTTGTGGTGGTTTTCGGCCGGGTTGCCGTTTTTTACCTTTTCGTCGGTTTGCGTGTAGAGCACATTGGCCGTGGCGGTAAATTTTTCGGCTGTAAATTTGGCTGCTATTGCCGATTGCAGGGTGATCCGGCGAGGGTAAGCAAAGCCGGTGAGGTCGGCATCGAGCGTAGCCGAAGTGAGATCGGTCGCCGTCGAAAACTGCAGGGCAGGGTAGGGGCTGTAGAGCAGCGCCACAGAGCCGTAACCCTCGCGTTGTCGGTACGTGTTCTCGAGTTTGCCTGCGGAATTGAGATAGGTGGGATCGAGGTAATGCTGATACCCGTAATTGTATTTGGCGTTGGCCTGAAGCGCCCATTTGTCCGAAAAATCGTTCCGGTAATGTGCCTGCGCAAAAAACGTTTTATCCCACAGGCGCTGTTTCGAAAAATTGTCGGTATTATAGAAGATGGTCGCACCGGGCAGACCGCGTTCCGAGCGGTAGTAGTACACTCGCGCGTCGGCACGCGAAGTCTGCGAAATTTTTCCGAACACCGCCCCTTCCAGTCGAAAGTTTTGCACGTCGGTATTTTGTCGTTTCTCCACCGACGAGCTGTCATTTTTCGACGGTCCGTAATGCAACACATAGGGGTATTTTCCGTCGGCCGAGAGCCACTCGCCGCTGAACGATGCGGCCAGGCGGTCTCCGATTTTCTGTTCCAGGTAAAACGTCGGGTTAACCAAGCCGAACGAACCGCTTTTCAGCGATCCTTTCCCGTGGGTATTGTCGCCTGGTTCAAAAGAAGGGATGCGGCTATGGATATGGAGCACCGAGGCGGCAGAAAAAAACCGCGCCGGTTGAAAAATTTGATCACTTTGCGCCTGATTCAGCGTAATCGAATTCACATTATCCGTCGAAAAACGGCCGATATCGATTTGCCCCGTTTGCACGTCCGAAAGCAGGACGCCGTTGTAGCCCACGGCCGTGTGCGTTGCCCCTAGTCCCCTCACCGAAACCGTTTTCAGTCCCCCGATGCCGCCGTAATCTTTCACGGTAACGCCCGAGAAATGCTTCACCACGTCGGAAATCTGCAACGCATTGAGGTTTTGTATGGCCTTTTCCGTCAAGATTTGTGTGGGCAGCGCAGAACGAACCGCCCGGTTGCGGTAGTTTTCGGTGATTACCACTTCGGGCAAATGCAGCAACGTATCTTCGCCCGTTTGGGCCGACAGCCGCATGCACGACGTTATAGCCGCAACGCATAAGACGATGAACCACCGTTGTTTTTTGAATACATTCATCTTCTACCGAATCCGTTTAAATTTCGGTAAAGCTTAAACGAAAAGGAGGCACGCAAAAATCGAAAAACGAAGAGAATTGTCGTGTCGTTTTCAAGCTTTATTCCCCGAAAGCCGTTAACTGTTGCGAAATGTCGGCAGGTCTTCTGACTTGCTCCCGTGTCTGAACGCCTTCCCGTCCGCCCGGCGGACAGTGGCAAAAGGTATGTGTTCAGCACGTAAGCGGAGCTTACAGCAGCGGGTCTGTTCAGGATTTTCACCTGATTCCCTTTTCATTGTTCCTTTCGTAGCCTTTGTGAAAGGAACAACACCCACATTTCGGAGGCAAAGATAAGGATATTTTTTAAATTTCCTCCTTTTTTGCTTATTTCGATCGAACAAGAGGTGATGTTTTCAAGATCGATCGTTTTGTCTGTTTTTGATAACATGCTTTGATGCTGAGGAAAAAATCGCTCCGAAAGGAAAAACGGCATTCGGAACGAAGACATAAGATTGCGCAACATAAGTAAGTTGTCATGCAGGCATAAGGCGTTGGCGCTTTGGCTTATGAATGAGGTACCGGTGTTTTTTCCTGCACTGCTTTTTCTTTTTGTGAAGCACAAATCGTCCGGTATTTTCCCGGTGTGAGTCCTGTCTTTTCCTTAAAAATACGATAGAAAGAACTTGTGCCATTGAAGCCCGACAAGAGTGCGATTTCTTCCAACGAGGTTTTTTCGTCCGAATTTTCCAGCAACACTTTGGCATGCCTTACACGGTAATCGTTTATCAGATCGCAAAAATTGGTATTCATTTCATCGTTGACTGTCCGCGAGAGGTAGGTTCGGTTGGTTCCCAACATAAGCGCAACGTCGGAAAGGCGCAGATCGGGATTTTTATAAATCTGCTTCTCTTCCAAAAGCGTTTGCAACCCTTTGCTTACTCGGGATCGTTCTTTAACCGACAATTCGGGAGCAAGTTGTGTTGTTTTTTGTGCTATTTTTTTGTCGTTTGCTTTGAACTCTTGCATGAAATATTGAATAGAAAATTGCTGTTTATACCCCACATAGCCTACACCAAACAGAAAAATGGAGTGGGTGATGGAAGGAATGGCCAACAATAGGGGATGAGTAATAAAATAATCTTTTTCGATGATGCTTGATGCAGAGGAGATGAACGAAGCAAAAGTCATGAAAATCATCATCCATTTTATCGGTTTCAACTCCTTTCCTTCGATATCGGAATAGTAGCGTTTGATTTTAGCATGAAATTCGCGTATCAGCTTCAGTCCGAAATACAGCGATAAAATTGCCTGCAAGACAAAAATAACCTGGAATAATGTCAAACGGAACATTTGCAGTCGCACCAGCGGAGAATAGGGCGGAGGATAGCCCGGTTCATGATAAAGGATGCCGTGAATGAAGGTGTCGATTTCCTGTGGCGACATCAGCAGATAAACCGTGGCGGAGAACAGTGCCGTAAGAAAAGCGGGGATCAGCACCCGGCTGCGGCGCCAATCGATCTCCACATCGGTGGTCAGCGTCCGGATATACCAGTAGTACAGCGGATAACTCGCCAACGAAGTAAATACCCAAATGCTGTCGATAATGGTATAGAGTTCATATTGCCGGTTGAAATAGATCCAATGTGCCGTATAATTGACAATCATAACGCCGAAAAATAGGGCTAGAAATCGTTTTGAATTGTTTTG
>JAQVEB010000302.1 GCA_028698105.1 Petrimonas sp.
TCAGTTCGTAACATTAGCGGCTCATCTTTCGAACCGGAAGTTTCGACTACATTTGCCACTTCAACTAAATTCTCATCCATTTTTATTCGGAAAATTTATACAAAGGTACAAAATTCATAGTAAATCTCCATTTTAACGATTACCTAATCAAATAGCGATAATGAAACAAAAAAATCTCTTTAGTAAATTAATAACTAAGGGAAATCTCGCTGCATTCCATTTCCCCTCCCACCGGAGGATTCATTTTGGCCATCCTCACTTCAAGATGCACTATTTGCGGAAACGACGCTTTTATTCGTTCCAATATCCGATAGGCTGCATTTTCCATAAGTCGCGAGGGCTTTAGCATCTCCGATTTCACTAATTCGTATACAGAAGCGTAATTTATAGTATCTTCAATGTTGTCTGTTTTGCAAGCTTTAGAAAAATCGGCGTCGATACGCAGATTTACCATAAATTCGTTCCCAACCACCGTTTCCTGAGAAAATACGCCGTGATGCGCAAAAAAACGCATATTCTTCAGTTCTATAACCGTTTTCATTTATTTCAACTTTTTTAAAGCTCAAATGTAACGAATTGTTCTTACATTTGCTGTTTGAAAAACAAAAAAGAACATGACAACAAAACCCAATCAAATCATCGAAAAGCTTTCAGCTTTGAGAAAATTCATGGAAAAGCAGCATCTGGATGCTTTCATAGTTCCAAGCACCGATCCACATTTAAGTGAATATCCACCAAAAAGATGGGAATGCAGAAAATGGATTACCGGCTTTACCGGATCGGCAGGCACAGCAGTAATCACAAGGAAACAGGCAGGTGTATGGACCGATTCGCGCTATTTTCTTCAAGCTGCACAACAACTGGAAGGAACAGGATTCGATTTGTATAAAATGGGTATGCCCGAAACACCGGATATGGTCGATTGGATCATTGAACAGGTAGGTAAGGGTGGAAAAGTCGGCATCGATGGAATGGTGTATGCCGCTTCGGAAGCCAAAAATCTGATAAACAAACTCGCGTCGAAAGGAATTGAAACGGAAACGGGATTTGATCCTTTTGAAGAAATATGGAAAGATCGACCCGAAATACCCAAAAACAAAATTTTCACCCTCCCCGAAGAGATTACGGGAGAATCGACAAAAAACAAAATTGAACAAATTGTTGAGGAAATCGATAAAGCAGGAGCTGAGGGCATTGTTATCGCAACACTCGATGCCGTTGCGTGGACATTTAACATCCGCGGCAATGATGTAGAATACAATCCGGTGGCTGTTGCCTACGGGTATGTTTCGAAAAATGAATCAATTTTGTTTATCGATCCCGACAAACTCACTCAGACAATCGCTTCGGAACTGCAATCGCAAGGTGTAAAAACGGCAGATTATAACCATATCTTCGATTATATCGAAAAACTTCCCGAAAAAACAACGGTTTGCGTAACGGAAAGCAAAATAAATTATTCCCTCTATAAAGCACTTTCCGAAAGATGTAAGGTTATTGATCTCCCTTCGCCAATTGACCTGATGAAAAGTACGAAGAACGAGACCGAACTCAACGGTTTTCGCCGCGCAATGGTGAAAGACGGAGTGGCATTGACCCGATTTTATATGTGGTTGGAAAAAGCCGTACCTACAGGTAAGGTAACGGAAATGACCATTGCGGAAAAGTTACAGGAATTCCGTTCGAAGCAGGATCAGTATATGGGTGAAAGTTTCGGCACCATTGCCGGTTATGCTGCGCACGGAGCCATTGTTCACTACAGTGCTACTCCCGAGAGCAATTCAACCATCGAGCCCAAAGGATTGCTGCTTATCGATTCGGGAGCCCAATTTATGCATGGCACAACGGACATAACACGCACAGTTGCCCTGGGTGAAATCACTCCCCAAATGAAAAAAGACTACACCAAGGTATTAAAGGGACATATTGCGTTGGCAACAGCTATTTACCCCGAAGGAACACGAGGGTCGCAGCTCGATATTTTGGCTCGCAAACCATTGTGGGATGATTGTGAAACCTACTGGCACGGTACCGGTCACGGCATCGGCCATTTTCTTAATGTGCACGAAGGCCCGCAAAACATTCGCACGGAAGAAAATCCCACCCCGCTCAAAAAAGGAATGGTCACTTCCAACGAACCGGGTATCTATCGTACCGACCAATACGGCATCCGTATAGAAAACCTGGTAGTTGCCGAGGAATACAAAAAAACCGAAGATTTCGGTACATTCTATCATTTTGAAACCATTACCCTTTGCCCAATCGACACTAAACCCATAGAAACGGATATGCTTACAGAGAAAGAAAAATCATGGCTCAACAACTATCACCGGATGGTATACGACAAATTGCAACACCATCTGAATGATGAAGAAAAAGCATGGTTGAAAGAAAAAACAAAAGCAATATAAAAAGAATCATTCAAAATGGCGCTTATCAAATCAGTAAGAGGATTTACCCCGCAAATAGGAGAAAATACATTTCTGGCCGATAATGCCACCGTGATTGGCGACGTAATTATCGGAAACCATTGCAGTATATGGTTTAATGCCGTCTTACGTGGCGATGTCAATTCCATCCGCA
The DNA here is from genome assembly GCA_028698105.1 of Petrimonas sp. Taxonomy (GTDB): domain Bacteria; phylum Bacteroidota; class Bacteroidia; order Bacteroidales; family Dysgonomonadaceae; genus JAQVEB01. Next base: position 2,584 of record JAQVEB010000302.1, read on the forward strand.
TTGGAAACAGGGTAAATATCCAGGATGGCTCAGTGATTCATACCTTATACGAAAAATCGGTTACCGAGATAGGCGACGATGTTTCAATCGGTCACAATGTGGTGATACATGGTGCCAAAATAGAAGACGGGGCACTTATTGGAATGGGGGCTATCGTATTGGATCATGCCGTAATTGGTGAAGGGTCCATTATTGCCGCCGGCGCAGTGGTTCTAAGCAATACAATAGTTGAACCCGGCAGCATATATGCGGGCGTTCCTGCTAAATTTGTCAAGAAAGTCGACGCCGAACAGTCGAAAGAAATGAATCAAAAAATTGCCCGAAACTATCTCATGTATTCCAATTGGTATAAAGAAGAAAATAAATAAATTGTTTTACTTATTCGACTCATCTTTCATGAGCAGTGCCTCGTCGTTCGGCTTTAACCATTTTAAAAAGTTGATCGTTAGGGCGAATTTTTGTCGGAGTGCGAATTGAAAAATGATCGCCTTTCCTCGCTTCGGTAACTGTTTGCAAATTTACTCGAATATCGTGGGCTGTAAAAAAAACAGCGCCGGTGGTAGGACCGGTAACTAGCAGTTCATCGCCCTCTTTAACCGATTGTGTTTCCACAAGAAACTCCGCCACACTCAGGTTGTTGAAAAATTTAATGGCTTTACCCACGTACACTTTTCGCTTGGCAGCTCCCGATCCATAACGATGCGTCCACTCACCCAAGCGTTGGCCGAGATAATATCCATCCCAAAAACCACGATTAAAAACGGTAGCCAATTGTTCGTTCCATCTGTCGATTTTTTCCTGTGTAAACATATCATCACAATATGCCTGCACAGCTTCTTTATAACAGGAAGTTACAATACGTACATATTCGGGTCCACGGGCACGACCTTCGATCTTAAACACCCGAACGCCGGCATCCATCATTTTATTCAAAAAATGAATGGTCTTCAAATCCTTGGGCGACATGATGTATTCGTTATCGATATCCAACTCAATTTCGCTGTCTTTGTCTTTCACGGTATAAGCACGACGACAAATCTGATTGCATTCGCCGCGATTGGCCGATAGATTCTTCTCGTGCAAACTCAAATAACACTTGCCCGATACAGCCATACACAAAGCCCCGTGTGCAAACATTTCGATGCGGACCAATTCGCCTGAA
>JAQVEB010000029.1 GCA_028698105.1 Petrimonas sp.
AAATTCTTCCAGATATTCGTGCAGTCACACCGCCCAGTTGCGCGAGGTGGATATTTTATCGTTTTCCAGATTTAAAAATTCGTTGGCCGGAACGTTTTCGGGCAAAATAAACGAGCCTTCGGCTTTGAGCATCGCCGGAAAAACGATGCAATGGAACACAATGTTGTCTTTTCCGATGAAATGGACTAATTTGGTGTCTTCGTCTTTCCACCATTTTTCCCAATCGTTGGGCAACAGCTCTTTCGTGTTGGAAATATACCCGATGGGCGCGTCAAACCATACGTACAGCACTTTGCCTTCGGCACCCTCCACGGGAACGGGCACGCCCCAGTCGAGGTCGCGGCTCACGGCGCGTGGTTGCAATCCCAGGTCGAGCCATGATTTGCACTGTCCGTAAACGTTGGCTTTCCATTCCTTGTGGTCCTCCAGAATCCATTGTCGCAGCCATGCTTCGTGTTGGTCGAGCGGCAAATACCAGTGTTTGGTCGGGCGCATCACGGGAACGCTGCCGCTAAGCGTTGATTTGGGGTTGATCAGGTCTGTGGGGCTGAGTGATGTGCCGCACTGCTCGCATTGGTCGCCGTAGGCGTTTTCGTTGCCGCAATGCGGACAGGTGCCCGTGATATAGCGGTCGGCGAGGAATTGGCGGGCTTCTTCGTCGTAATATTGCTCGCTTTCCTGTTCGATGAACTTGCCGTCATCGTATAGTTTACGGAAAAAATCCGAAGCGGTTTTCTTGTGAATATCGGACGTGGTACGCGAGTAGATGTCGAACGTGATACCGAATTCTTCAAACGATTTTTTGATTAGCTGATGGTACCTGTCCACAATATCCTGAGGCGTAACGCCTTCTTTTCGGGCACGAATGGTGATGGGCACGCCGTGTTCATCTGAACCGCCGATGAAAAGAACTTCTTCGCCTTTCAGGCGTAAATATCGGGCGTAAATATCTGCAGGAACGTAAACTCCGGCCAGGTGTCCGATGTGAACAGGGCCGTTCGCGTACGGCAATGCGGAAGTAATGAGGGTGCGTTTAAATTGTTTTGACATATTTCGGGTTGTATTTCGAAAAAAGTAGAGACGCAATGCATTGCGTCTGTACAGATTTTTTGAGATACAAAGGTAGTAAAAAAATACTACTTTGTATCTGTATCATTTCGCACATTAATGTTCATTTTGAATATTACAATGACTTATTATTATAATATTTGGTCATTACAGTGACTTTTTTTACATTTGTAATAAAAAACAAGTTATGTTTACACGAACAATTGAAAAGAGGATAAAAAGTAAAATTGGTTCCGGGAAAGCCATAGTAATAGTGGGCGCAAGACAAGTAGGTAAAACAACACTCATTCAAAAAATACTTGAAGGAGAAAATTTCCTTTTCTTGGATGGCGATGACCCAACTACACGTAATTTGTTATTGAGTCCCAACACTGAACAAATTAGAACCTTGCTTGGAAATAATAGAATTGTTTTTCTCGATGAAGCACAACGGATTTCAAACGTTGGACTGACATTGAAAATTATTACCGACCAATTTAAACATGTGCAGTTGTTGGTAAGTGGTTCATCATCGTTCGATTTGGGGAATGTGCTGAATGAACCGTTAACCGGAAGAAAATGGGGATACGAATTATTTCCAATTTCTTGGGAAGAATATGAAGGACATATCGGTTTTCTGAAGTCGGAGCAACAACTCGAAAACCGTTTGTTGTACGGCTTTTATCCTGAAGTTATGAACAATCAGGGAAATGAAAAAGAGATATTGAAAAATTTGGTAAATAGTTATCTATACCGAGATATTTTGGCCTTTTCCGAAATACGGCGGCCTGAAGTACTCGAAAAACTTATGACAGCGTTGGCATTGCAAATCGGAGGTGAGGTCAGTTATAATGAATTGGCACAGACTGTTGGAATAAATAAAGTTACCGTTCAAAATTACATTGAAATTCTTGAAAAAGGATACATTATTTTCCGATTAAATAGTTTCAGCAAGAATTTAAGAAATGAAATAAAAAAGAATCGTAAAATATATTTTTACGACAACGGGATACGAAATATGGTTATAGGTAATTTTAACCCATTGGATTTGAGACAAGACAAAGGAGCATTGTGGGAAAATTTCTTGTTGTCTGAGAGATTGAAACAAAATGTTTACAATGACACGTTTGCTAAAATGTATTTTTGGCGGACTACCCAACAACAAGAAATTGATTTCGTTGAAGAAAAACACGGCAAAATTTTTGGCTATGAATTTAAATGGAACCGAAAAAAATTGAAACCTTCCAAAACATTCACCGAAAATTATAATGCAGAAGTATCTTTAATAAACAGAGAGAATTTTAGAGAATTTGTTAAAATATAGATTACCAAAAACTCACTCCAGCCATTTTATAAAATCAGCAGAACGAGCGACGCTTACCAGTGCATCGAACTCGTCATCGGGCTTTGGATTGATTTACAGCTTAAGGCGCGAGCGCGAATAGGCGGTCATATTCACAATGGATTGCATGTTGATAAGCCTTTTCCGGTTGATGCGGAAGAGATGTGTGGGATTGAGCTGATTTTCAAGCGTATCGAGCGAAAAATCCATCGGATATGTTTTATTTTGAAATGTTTTCATAAAACGCAGAATGAAATGCCTTATACTTTGCAATGCTTTCGGCAAGTTCTTCTTTATTGATCGGTTTTAAAAGATACGAAATACTGTTTAATTTAAATGCTTTCAGCGCATATTCATCGTAGGCTGTAATCAAGTTTGATGATGCAAATGTAAATCGTCGCTCACGGCCGTAAAATTAATTGTGGATGAGCGTGCAAATCTTCAGGATGAATGTGCCGATTTTGGTTACGAATGAAATCAACCCGGTGCCGAATTGTCAAACAAGAATCCCTTTTTAGTTGTTATAAAAGAAAAACAGTTTTATGGATTTCAAGATAAAAGGAAAAGTAGCCATTATCGGCGGAAGCAGCAAGGGATTGGGAAAAGCGTGTGCCGTGGCGTTAGCACGTGAAGGTGTAAACATCGTGTTGCTCGCCCGTGGCGAAGAGGCGCTGCTGCAAACGAAAGCGGAGATTGAAGCGCTGGGCGTGGATGTCTTGGCGCTTTCGGTGGATATGGCTTCGGTAGAGGATAACCAACGGGTCGTGGACGAAACCATCCGTAAATTCGGACGAATTGATATTCTCGTGAATAATTCCGGCGGCCCGAAACCGGGCACGTTTCGCGATATTTCATCCAATGATCTGGACGATGCTTATCATTCGGTGCTGAAATACAACATCAGAATGATACAGAGCTGTTTGCCGCACATGGAAAAGAACGGGTGGGGACGCATAGTGAACATTACTTCCGTTACCGTAAAAGAACCGGCGCCGAATATGGTGTTGTCGAATATTTTCCGTTCGGCGGTGGTGAGTTTTGCGAAAACCATCAGCAAGGAACTTATCGGGAAAGGTATTACGATCAATAACGTTGCTCCCGGCTATTTCAAAACCGATCGGGTAACGCAGTTGATGAAAGCTCGCTCCGCAGCCGAAGGCGTTTCGATGGATGAGTACGAACAGAAAGCCATTCAGGATTTTCCGCACAAGCGCTATATGGATCCGCAGGAATTGGGCGATTTGGTGTGTTATTTATGTTCGGAAAACGCGAAATCAATTACCGGTACAACTATCGCGATCGACGGAGGTGTGTTGAGTGGGTTGATGTAAGCGGGTTACGGGTTACTATTAGTAACTAAAATCAATTACCACCATTTCGGAGCGGCTGCCGATGCGGTAGTGCGGACCCCAAATACCCAATCCCGATGAAGTGTAATAATGTGTGTCGCCTTTTTGCAGGTAGCCGTAAGGGAGCTCGAAAATCCTTTTCACCAGCAGGTTTCCGGGGAAAATCTGTCCGTTATGCGTGTGTCCTGATAATTGCAGGTCTATTTGGTTTCGTTGCGCGTCCTGCAAATGTAAGGGTTGGTGATCGAGTAAAATACGCGGTTTATCGCTATCCAATCCCGAAACGATACTGTTGAGGCTTTTCCTGTGGCGGTTCGTGGCATCATCGCGCCCGATAATGTAAAAATCATTATTCACCAATATTGCCGAATCCCTCAAAAGTGTAATATGTGATTTTTTGTAAAAATCGAACACCGCTTTGCCGCCTTCGCCGTAATATTCGTGATTGCCGAAAATGGCATAAACGCCCATCGGTGCATCAATTTGCGTGAGTTCCTCTTCCATGGCGCTCTCCACCACAGGTTTGATGGATCGGTCAATTAAATCGCCGGCGATCAGCACCAGATCGGGTTTCTCGGAATTAATCCTGTCCACAAATTTCTGCAATCGTTTTTTATCAATGGAAACGCCCAAATGCACATCGCTGACAGCCACGATCTTAATCCTTTTTTGTTGCGAACTATTCTTTGCTCCAATATCCAAACGGATGGTTTCTGGGTGATTGAACCGGTAATTTCCGAAAGCCATCAACAAAACGATCAGTCCGATGCTCACCGTCGCGGCCAGAAACCGAAAGCGGGGCATATCGGTTATAAAATGAGCAAAAAGATTCACCAACCGGACTATATCGGTTAGCAGAAAAGCGATAAACAGGTAAAGAACCAGTATCAGAAAACTGTAGCCTAAGAAGCTAACGGCTTTTGCAACACCGGCCGGAAGCGCAAACGGCGAAAAAAAGTTCATCAGCAACATCGCAAACATGGCTGCCAGGGTAATCCAGTAAGTGTTTCGCAAGGCCGGATAAACGGAAAATGCCTGAACGCCCCTGATCGTAACATAACCTACTCCCACGAGTAGTATCAGCAACAGAAAAATAAAAAATCCGATTTTCATAGATAGGAAACAAATTTCGGCAAAACAAGTTCACAAAAAGCTTTTTTTGATCTTCGTATTTTAATTATATTTGCAAAAACAATAAGAAACGGTTTTACTCTCTTTTCAAAAAGGGAACTTGTGAACAGCAATTAATGACTCTTTCCTCCCGATTCATCCTGTTTTGGTGGAAGTTGGGGGAGAAATTCAAAACAGTTTCTAAAGTAAATTTTTATGAAACGCATATATTTTCTTTTTTTATCCTTCTTTTTTATAACGTTAGTAAACGCTCAACCCGCTCTGCATCAGTTGTTGAACAATCCCGCATTGAAGCATGCTTCGGTGGGAGTTCACGTGGTGAATTTGAATACGGGAAGAACCGTTGTTTCGCACGATGCCGAAAAATCGCTCACGCCGGCATCCACGATGAAATTAGTGACAACGGCCACCGCGCTTGAGTTGCTCGGCCCCGATTTCCGTTACAAAACCATCCTCGCTCTCGATGCGGATATGCCGAAAAGGATTCTGGTGATCGGTTCCGGCGATCCGACGCTGGGCAGTGAAGCTTTTGGCGGCAACCCGAAACAGTTTTTATCGGATTGGGCTGTAAAACTCGCTTCGCGATGTGCTGCGAAGGACGTGTGGCAATTGTACGTGGTGGATAATTTATTTGGTTACGATGGCATTTCGCCGGAATGGACGTGGATTGACATGGGCAACTATTACGCCGCCGGGGCTTACGGCATCAGCGTTTTCGATAATACGTACCGATTGTATTTCGATACTACGGACAGGAATTCGTGCCCGAAAATTCTGCGCACCGATCCCGAGATAAAGGGACTTACGTTTGCTAACAGCCTTTCGTTGAATTCATCGGGAAGCGACAACGGATATATTTTCGGCGTGCCATTCTCCAACGAGCGGATCGTTCGCGGCGATATTCCCGCCGGTAGGAATAGTTTCAGCATAAAAGGCGATATCCCTGACCCGGGCCAATTGCTCGGTGATGTGTTTGCCGATTATTTACGCCGCGAAGGAATAAACGTGGAATCGGTGCAAACTGCACGGACGGACTATATTTCGCGGATCTGTAGCCGAACGGCTGAGCCTTACAGCGCGGGAGAGGTTTTGCACGAACACCTGTCGCGCCCGCTTTCCGATATCATCCGCGAAACAAACGTGGAGAGTAACAACCATTATGCGGAGCATTTGATCAGAACCGTTGGCCGGAACCGGAGCCTGAATATGTCCAGCGATGCGCTGAAGGAAGGCATTGATTACGTAACCCGGTTTTGGAAATCGAAAAATGTGGATCCCGAAGCGCTGAACATGGAAGACGGTTGCGGACTGGCGCCGCAGGATGCTGTGAGCCCCGACTTTTTGACCGGATTGCTTTCGTATATGTACACGAAAAGCAGTTACAAAGACACATTCTTTGATTCTTTGCCGAAGGCAGGCGAGGAAGGTACATTGACTTACTTTCTGGATAAAACAAAATATCAGGGAAAGATTCATGCTAAAAGCGGAAGTATCGGCGGCGTGCAGTGTTATGCGGGGTATCTGATTGACGGCAATAAGAAGTATGCCTTTTCTATCATGGTGAACAAATTTAATGGCGCCCGGAGCGAAGTCCGCAGCGCCATCGAGAAGTTTTTGTTGAGTTTGTAATTGACTGAAATTTTCACGTTATCCTGTTCTCTTGCGGATTTTAGGTTGGAATCGCGCGGTAGCAGAGTTAATTGGGCAAGTATTGGTACTTAACAGCATAACTGACAGCCGAGCTCAATAATGATAGTTCTTCAGATTTCAAGATTATAAGATTCTTATTCTGATCGAATTGCCGTGTGATTCTTCTGAGTTCTTCTTTTCCTCTGTCCGAAAGGATATATACCATCGTTTTAATATTCATTCCGTCTTTGTAAGAGTGTTCGGTTTCTCTAATAGGAGTTTTGTCGGAGGTATAGGCTATTTCTTTTATCAATTTTTCTTCGGGATCATACGAATATTCTGTAATGTAAGTAAGTTGATTTTTATTGTTATACATTTCGGTCCTTATTAATTGTCGGTCCTTATAATAGAACAACTGATATTCTGATGATCCTGTCACTGGATGTGTAGTGGTTACTTTAATTTTTTCTCCTATATCGTTGTAAGTAAATACCGTAGAGCGTAAATTCCAATAATCCTGATCTGTTATATTCCAGTTGTAATTTTCTATGCGGTCTAACCGATTATTATTGTCGTATTTGTATAGATCGTATTGGGTTATTTCTCCGGTAGGCTTTCCGTAATCGTACCCCGGGGTGGATACCTTTAAAATTCCTCCTTGAGCGTCGTACTCATATTCCGAAATAATATATTCTTTATCACCGCCGAAACTAGAAATATTATCTATTTTTGCGTTTTTAGGATATGATGTTTGAATAATTTCTGCATCATTTATTTTATCATCTTTCCCGCAACCTGTAACAAATACAAGCAGTGTGATGATAAGACCGTGTTTGAAAGTTAAAGTTCTCATCTAATATTGGTTTTTTTGTAAGAGATTACAAATACAATTATATTATTGAATTTTTTATTACCTACTTTTCTTTAATTAGTGGTTTGTGACGGCGAAGCGGTGCGGCTGCCGAGATCCACAATTTTGCGGGCGTTTTTGTAATCGCGATGGAACTCGGTGCCGGCAAAGAGGCGCATCATCTTGTCGAGGCGATAGAGAATGTCGCGCAGGAGGTCAATGTAGTCGGCAACGGTTTCAATTTTTGTGGAGCGTTTGGTGATCAATCCGCGCGGAGTGTTTACCTGTGCCGTGTAGGTTTCGGTTTTTGTTTTTGCATCGGCAATATCTTCGGGTTTTACGCCGTAACCGGCAAGGGGTTCGGCAATTTTTTCGATCTCCTCGATGATGCCATTCAGGCGTTGGGGCAGGGTTCCATCCTGCATTTTCCTAAGTTTCGTTTTGCTTACGTTCAACTGGTCGTGCAACGTGAGGTTACTGTTGTTCAACGCATACACCATGGCGGGGCCACTGATCTTTACCACTGCGGCAATGGCCTGATCCTTGGCCCCCGATTTGTCGGATGTGGAGCCGGTGGTAATGATCTTTGCTTCTTTGTCAAAGGTGGTAAGTCCGTTAAGAGTTTCTTTCAGTTCGTTTTCGAGCGATACAAATTCAGGAATGTTTTCCCACGAAGCTTTGTAAGGTTGCAATTTGTTGTACGTGGTTTGCGCCATGTCGGCGAAATTTTGCTGTTTGGTTGTCATGTGAATGCCCTTTCTTTTGATTTAAGTTAAATGATTTGAGAACTACGTGTTGCAAAAATAGGTTTTTATTCGGAGAATGGGATTTGTGCGAAGTTAAAAAAATGTAATCTCTTGTATATTCTATTTTTTTTACTATGGAAGATGGAATTTCTCTTCGGGCAGGTCTAATTTCTTTGCTGACAACGGTGTTTTCTTTACCGACAGTTGTGATTTCTTTATCGTCACCTGCAATTTCGTCAGGTGCAGGGGGATTTTCTTTCCAAACAGTGATGTTTTCTTTCGTGACAGTGGGAATTTCTTCCGGTACAGTATCAATTTCTCTCCCGTTAGTGTTGTTTTCTCTCCCGCCAGCGGCATTTTCTTTACCGACATCGGAAATTTCGTCAGGTACAACAGTAATTTCTCCACCGCCAGTGTTGTTTTCCATAGTGACAATCGGAATTTCTTCAGGTGCAGCATCAATTTCTCTACTGGTAAGGTTATTTTCTGAAGTAAATATTTGCCTCCGGCACACACCGATTATAAATCGGCTCGAGCAAGGGCTCCAACATGACAACTGACTTGAAGCTCAACTATCTGCGGTTGTCATTTCGAACGGAGTGAGAAATCTATAATAACTCGAAATCAGATATTTATCAAAATATGTTATTGGTACATCAGGAAGCATCTATTTAGTGAAAACAGACATTGATCCCCTGACAAATTACTTACACTAAAGAACTTCCACCAACTCAATCTCGAAAACAAGCGTAGTGTAGGCGGGAATGGTTCCGGATGCCGTTGATCCGTATCCCAGTTTCCATGGAATCCAAACTTCCCATTTATCGCCAACTTCCATATACTGAAGTGCCGTCGTGAATCCGTCTACCAAACCTGATACTTTAAAAAGTGAAGGTATATCTCCACGTTCGGTAGTTGAATCGAATATAACTTTATTTTTAATCAAATTTCCATTGTCATCGGTATAGGTATCACCTTTTGTCCAGTCATTTTTATACCAGCCTGTGTACAATACTTTTACCTGATCAGAAAATATAGGGATTGCGCCGTTTCCATCCGTGAGCTCTTTGTACATAATAAATCCCGCTTTGGATTGCGATTCAATTTTGGTGTAATCCGATGATGCGGCAATTTTTGCAAAAGCCGCTTCATTGGCTATTTTGTGCAAATCTTCAAAGGTTTGGGTTTTCTCGCACGAAGCGAACACGAAGATGCCGATGACGGCGAGGAAAAGATATAATTTCGGTTTCATAGATGTATTTTCTTAATTCTCTTAATTTCTGAATGGTTTAAAATTCGGGATATTACCCTCGCAGCAATAACACTCAATTTTAGCGTTTGTTGTTATTCCGTAAGTTTTTTCAATAAATTTTTCAGATCGGTTTTCGCCGATATTTCTTTTTCCACATCGGGGATAGACACGCGTTTTTGTTCCATGGAGTCGCGTTCGCGAATGGTTACGGTGTTGTCTTCCAGCGTTTGGTGGTCAATCGTTACGCAGTAAGGCGTGCCGATGGCGTCCTGCCGGCGGTAGCGCTTGCCGATGCTGTCTTTCTCGTCGTACTGGCAAGCGAACGAAAATTTGAGTTCGTCCATAATTTCGCGCGCCTTTTCCGATAAACCGTCTTTTTTTACCAACGGTAAAACGGCAAGTTTCACGGGGGCGAGCACGGCGGGAAGCCTTAAAACAACGCGCGTTTCGCCGCCTTCGAGTGTTTCTTCGCAGTATGCGCCCGCCAGAATGGAAAGGAACATGCGATCTACGCCAATGGACGTTTCGATAACGAACGGCGTGTACGATTTATTGAGTTCCGGATCGAAATACTGCATTTTTTTGCCGGAAAATTTTTCGTGCTGGCTTAAATCGAAATCGGTGCGCGAGTGAATGCCTTCTACTTCCTTGAATCCGAAGGGCATTTCAAACTCAATGTCGGTGGCGGCGTTGGCGTAATGCGCCAGTTTATCGTGATCGTGAAAACGATATTTCTCTGCGCCAAAGCCCAATGCCTGATGCCATTTCATGCGCGCAGCTTTCCATTTTGCGAACCATTCCAGTTCTTCACCGGGTGTTACGAAAAACTGCATTTCCATCTGCTCGAATTCGCGCATGCGGAAGATGAATTGCCGGGCAACGATCTCGTTTCGGAAGGCTTTCCCGATTTGTGCGATACCAAAAGGCACTTTCATGCGGCCGGTTTTTTGCACGTTGAGGAAGTTCACGAAAATCCCCTGCGCCGTCTCCGGACGGAGATATACTTTCAACGCGCCGTCGGCTGTGGAGCCCATTTCGGTTGCAAACATCAGGTTAAACTGGCGCACTTCCGTCCAGTTGCGCGTGCCGCTAATGGGGCAAACGATCTCTGTATCAATGATAATTTGCCGCAGGTCTTCCAGGTTATTGTCGTTCAATGCTTTCGCGAAGCGAGTATGCACTTCGTCGCGTTTCTGCTGATTTTCCAGTACACGGGGATTGGTTTCGCGGTACATTTTTTCGTCGAAAGTCTCGCCGAAACGTTTGGCGGCTTTTTCGACTTCTTTATCTATTTTATCGTCAATTTTCGCCAGGTATTCTTCGATGAGCACATCGGCGCGATAGCGTTTTTTGCTGTCCTTGTTGTCAATCAGCGGATCGTTAAACGCATCCACATGTCCCGATGCTTTCCAGATGGTCGGGTGCATGAAAATGGCGGAATCAATCCCCACCACGTTTTCGTGGAGGAGCGTCATGCTGTCCCACCAGTATTTTTTGATGTTGTTTTTGAGCTCTACGCCCATTTGTCCGTAATCGTAAACGGCGCCGAGGCCGTCGTAAATTTCGCTCGAAGGAAATACAAAACCGTACTCCTTGCTGTGTGATACAATCTTTTTAAAAACGTCTTCTTGTTGTGCCATTTTAAGTTGCGGATTACGTGGGCGAGTTGCGAGACCACGTATGTTTTATTTTATTTTTTTAATAAGTTCCAAAAATTCTTTCGCTGAAATTGTATTAACTTTAGGAAATTCAATTGATCGCAAAATATCAAAATGCTTGTCGTCTGTAACCAGGTAATTCACGTCGCCGGCAATTGCGCAATCGGTAAATTTATTGTCATCAACATCCACAGAAATTAAGTTCCACTTATAGTATTTCGTAATCCAGCGTATATTCGGAGCATTTTCGATAACACGTAAAACACTTTCAGTTGCTTTTATCCCCATGTGTTTCCTGATGATTTCTTCGTATTCGAAAACAATGTCTGTGGTAACGCATACGTTTATTTTCTCATCCAATATTGCTTTGAAGATAGGATGATACATTGATTTACCGGATACGGATATCAGTAAAACATTTGTGTCGAGAACAATTTTCAAAGTTATGGTTATTGATTATCGTTATTATACGGTGTCCTGTCGTGTAAGTGGCGCAATTCGTCAATTTTTTCGTTATCCCATTTTCCGTTCTCCCAAACTTCATCAGCTTGTTTGATGGCTTTATCACCGAAATATTTTACGATAAGTCGCTTAATTTCCAGTAAATCATCGTTATCCACTTTTCGTGAAAAAAGTTGCAGCATTTCCAACTGCAATGGGTTAAGATGATTGTATGATTGAACTGCATCCATTTTCTTTTCGTTTTTTGTTTATGCAATTTTGTTATTTTTCTTAATTTCATTGAGGTTTATTGTTGTTTTTTCCTCAAATCGGCCTACAAAGTAAGCAGTTTTTTTCGAGAAAATCACAGCTAAAAAGCTTAAAGATAAATAATGCCGTTAATTTAGGGATAGGGAAAGGGAAAAAATAGGCAGAATAATGTTACTTTTGCAATCGTAAATCATCGATCTATCGGAAAAAATTATGGCAGCAGGCGGAATGAAGACCCTGGCGAAAGAGACCGCTATTTACGGATTTAGCAGCATTGTTCCTAAGTTATTGAGCTGGGTTCTGGGCCTTTACTGGGCATTCGCGCTGGAAACCCGTGCCGAAATGGGTGCCATAACCAATTTTTATGCCTGGGTGGCGCTTTTGCAGGTTATTCTGACTTACGGTATGGAAACGGGTTTTTTTCGGTTTGCCAACAAAGAAAGCGATTTCAATAAAGTTTATACCACAGGGCTTATCAGTATTTTAACCACCACTTTGTTGTTTCTTGTGGCATCCTTTTCGTTTCTGCACCCCATCGCAAATGCACTGAGCGGATTTGGCATGACGATAAAACCGCATTATCTGGTGGTCATTTTTCTGATTCTTGGGATTGATGTGTTGGCAGCTCTTCCGTTTGCCTACCTCAGGTTTCAAAAAAGACCCATCAAGTTTGCATTCGTGAAAATGCTGAATGTGACGTTAACCATCGTTTTCAACCTGTTCTTCTTTTTGTTATGCCCGTGGCTGTCTAAAATAAGTCCGGAGTTTTTTGGTTGGTACGACATCAAAAACGGAGTGGATTATATCCTGTATTCCAATTTGCTGGCTTCGGCATCACAGTTTCTTTTCCTCACGCCGGAACTCCGCATGAAATTCCGGTTCGATAAAAACCTGCTCAAACAGATGCTCCGGTATTCGTATCCGATTATGATTCTGGGAATTGCCGGTGTATTGAACCAAACCATGGACAAAATTATCTTCCCCATGCTTTATCCCGACAAAGAAGATGCGCTCACGCAGTTGGGGATTTACGGGCAAAGTTTTAAAATAGCCATTATTATGGTGATGTTCACGCAGGCGTTTCGATACGCTTTTGAACCCTTTATTTTTGCCAAGAACAAAGAAGCTTCGTCCGGCGAGAGAAAGTCTTATGCCGATGCCTCTAAATATTTTTTGATTCTTGGCCTGCTCATTTTCCTGTTTACCATGGGCTATATTGACGTCATAAAGTTCCTGATCCCGCGTAATTACCACGAGGGACTAAAAGTAGTACCCATTGTAATGTTGGGAGAACTGTTTTTCGGTATTTATTTCAATCTTTCGTTGTGGTATAAGTTGACCGACAAAACGCGCTGGGGCGCATACATGTCGGTTTTAGGTTTCTTAATCACGTTGGCCATTCAGGTTGTTTTCATTCCCGAATTCAGTTACATGGCTTGCGCCTGGGCTGCTTTTGCAGCCAATTTAGTTATGATGACGGTTTCTTATTTTTTGGGACAAAAACATTATCCCATCGAATACGATCTAAAGGTCGCAGGGCGTTTCTCTGCGTTGGCAGCGGTGCTGTTTGCGGGGATTATGCTATCGCATGCTTATGTGAATTCCGTTGCGCTGCGGCTGGTGGTTAATACTCTTTTAATTGGGATTTACATGGTGGTCGTAATAAAAAAACAATTACCTTTGCGTGAGATGCCTGTGATAGGAAAATATTTCAATAAATATTATTTAGCAATCAATAAAATGACAGTATTAGAAAGAAAGATTCGTATTGCACGTACGGTTTTAGATGAAGACTTTGACGAAAACGTACTTTCTGAGTTGGAGTGGATGTTGGCTGTATTGTCTGAAAAAAAAATACCATGTCAGTATTCTGTAGAAGAGTTGAATGCAAGAGCAACTCAGGGAGTCAACGATGCAGAAGCCGGATATGGCAAAACTTTTACAGAAATGCGTGAAAAATATCCGGAAAAATGAGCGTGATTTTTCTACCTTTAGCTGAAGCCGATTTAGATGATATATATGCATTTTATGCTGAAAAAAGCACTGCGGCGGCAAAGAAAATTTATCATGCAATTTTAGATGAAATAGAAATATTGGAAAGGTTTCCAACAGCTTCGCCTGTGGAGCCTTTGTTGGATAAGCAATCTAAAATATTTCGATCACTCGTAGTTGCGAAAGGATTATTTAAAGTGATTTATTTTACAGAATTCGAAACAGTTTATGTTACCCATGTTTGGTGTTGCCGTCAAAATCCTCAATACTTAAGAAAAAGATATTAATATTTTTATATAAAAATCATTCAAACTTTTAAAATGAGAAAAATACTATTGATTATCGCCATTACCTTTATGGCCTTTACACTCGTCAAAGCCGATGAAGGCATGTGGCTCCTTAAAGAACTGAACCGGCAGAGCGTTGCACGCATGCAGGAACTCGGATTTACTTTCCCGATTGATAAACTTTACAGTGATAATAATCCATCATTATCGAATGCAGTTGTTATTTTTGGCGGAGGTTGCAGCGGCGTGGCCGTATCGGATCAAGGCCTGATCTTTACCAATCACCACTGCGGCTTCGGCGCGATACAGCGATTAAGTTCGGTTGAGCACGATTATCTGAAAGACGGCTTCAAGGCCGATAGTTTCAGAGACGAATTGCCCGCCGACGGGCTTACGGTTTCCTTCCTGCGTTCGATGGAAGACGTTACAAACCAGATTCTGCCGAAGGTGCCTTCCGTATTGAGCGAGGTGCAGCGCGAACTGGCCATAGATTCCCTTTCGAATTTATTGATGGAAAAATACGAAAACGATCCGTTTACTACCGCCCGCGTGGTTCCGTTTTATTCCGGAAATAAATATTACATGGTTGTTTACGACGTTTTTCGTGATGTGCGCCTGGTGGTAACGCCTCCGCAATCCATTGGAAAATTCGGTGGTGAGACCGATAACTGGATGTGGCCGCGCCAAACCGGCGATTTTTCGGTTTTTCGCGTCTATGCCGGTAAAAACAACAAACCTGCCGAGTACAGCGAAACCAACACGCCATACAAACCCAAGTACGTAGTACCCGTTTCGTTGAAAGGCGTAGAGAAAGGCGATTATTCCATGACCATCGGCTATCCCGGCAGCACGGAGCGTTATCGCTCATCGTGGGGAATTAAACAGATGATGGAGTCGGAAAACAAGCCCCGCATCGAAGTGCGCGGCGTGAAACAGGGCATTTGGTGGGATGCAATGAAGAAAAGCGATGCAACGCGCATCAAGTATGCATCGAAATATGCCGGCAGTTCAAACTACTGGAAAAATGCCATGGGCATGAATGAGGCGCTCACCCGGCTTGGCGTTATCGGTAAAAAAGAGGCGCTGGAAAAACAAATGGGCGCCTGGATTGACTCCGACGAACAAAACAAAAGCAAGTATGGCGATATGCTAAGCACATTAAAAGAGGCTTACACCGATACAAACGATTTGGCAAAATATACCACTTATTTTCTGGAAACGTTCCGAAACGGTATCGAGATCATTCGCTTCGCAAATACCATTCTTCAATTTAACACGAACGGAACCGAACAGGAAAAACAGGACTTCATCAATGATCGTATTGTGCAGGCATACAAAGATTACGAGCCGGAGTTGGACAAGAAAGTACTGCCCGCACTGATGAAATTATACGCCGAACGCGTTCCGGCACAATATCTTCCCGATATTTACCAGACGATAAATAAAAAATACAAGGGCGATTACGCTAAATATGCCGATTGGTTGTTCAAAAATTCAAAATTCACGAACCTCAACGATTTGCTAACGTTGTTAAAAACGGCCGATACAAAGCAATTGACAAAAGATCCGGCAATGCAGCTTGCGCTGTCGGTAAAAGATATGGGTTACGAGTTGTCGTCGCAAATGATGCCCAATTATGAGAAGATCTTGGGCAGCGAGCGCCATTTTATGGCGGCGTTGATGGAGATGAACCCGGACAAAACATTTTATCCCGATGCCAATTTCACCCAACGGTTGAGTTATGGCACTGTGAAAGGTTACGAGCCGCGCGACGGCGTTTGGTATGAATATTACACTACCACCGACGGCGTTTTGCAAAAAGAAACACCCGGAGACCCTGAATTTGAGGTGCAGCCTTATATTTTGGATATTCTGGAGAAAGGCAATTTCGGCCGTTATGCCGGTAAAGACGGCAAGTTGCACACCTGTTTCCTGTCCGACAACGACATTACCGGAGGTAATTCCGGAAGCCCCGTCTTCAACGGCAAGGCAGAACTGATCGGACTGGCGTTCGACGGCAACTGGGAGTCGCTGAGCGGCGACATCCTGTTCGAACCCGAGATGCAACGCACCATTAGTGTGGATATCCGCTATGTGCTTTTTGTTATTGATAAAATAATGAAAGCGCCGCATATTGTAGATGAACTACATATAGATCAATAACTGAATCATTTAGTTATTCACGAAAAAACCCGATGGTAACTTTTCCATCGGGTTTTTTCGTGAATGATCGGGAAATTTTATAAGTAAAACTCCTCTCTGTTGAATTTCTCGTAACGCGGCGGAGTGGGGACGTAGCTCTCGATGTCCCACAGATTGCTGGTGATCATCAGATCG